>NZ_RZRK01000610.1:0-3729 GCF_003997835.1 Mesorhizobium sp. M7A.F.Ca.CA.004.12.1.1 | reverse complement strand
CGCCTCTTCGACCAGAAGCACCGTCGCCGCCACATCAGCCTATACACGTGCAGGAGGCAAATGATGGCTGGTATAGCAGTTTCAACGACAATCAACGGCGACGCTGTCGAGTATCTTTGCCAGCCGGACGAGACGCTGCTCGATGTCCTGCGCGATCGGCTGGGGCTGACGGGCGCCAAGGAAGGCTGCGGCACCGGCGACTGCGGCGCCTGCTCGATCATCCTCGACGATCGGCTGGTTTGCTCATGCCTGGTGCTCGGCGCCGAGGCTGAAGGCCGGCGCGTCGAGACCATCGAGGGCATGGCCCATGGCGATACGCTGCACCCGCTGCAGCAGAAGTTCCTCGAGCATGCGGCGCTGCAATGCGGCATCTGCACGCCGGGCTTCCTGATCGCGGCCAAGGACCTCCTGGCCAAGAACCCCGACCCGACCGAGGAGGAAATCCGCTTCGGCCTCGCCGGGAACCTCTGCCGCTGCACCGGCTACGACAAGATCGTGCGCGCCGTCCAGGACGCGGCCATCGTGATGAAGGGAGCCTGAGATGAATTTCGATCCACGTTTTTCCGGACGTAAATTCGCCTCCGTCGGCACGCGTCCGATCCGTCCCGACGGCATCGACAAGGTGACGGGCCGCGCCCGCTACGGCGCCGACTTCAACATGGCCGGCCAATTGGTCGGGCGTGTTCTCAGAAGCCCGCATGCTCACGCCAGGATCGTGAAAATCGACACGTCCAAGGCGGAAAAGCTCGCCGGCGTCAAGGCGGTGATCACCGCGGCCGACCTGCCCGACCTCACCGATGGCGATGCCGCCATGTACGACGTCCTCGACAATTGCATGGCGCGCACGAAAGCGCTCTATGACGGCCACGCGGTGGCCGCGGTCGCCGCGATCGATGCCCGCACCGCCAGGCAGGCGCTGAAGCTCATCGAGATTGAATACGAGCTTTTGCCGCATGTCACCGATGTCGACGAGGCGGCGAAGCACACGGCGCCCTTGATCAATGATGCCATCTTCACCGAGGGCCTCGAGGAAAAACCGGTAAAACCCTCCAACGTCACCAAGCGCAGCCAGTTTGGCCATGGCGATGTCCATCAGGGTTTCGGGCAGGCCGACTTTATCGTCGAGCGTTCCTTCAAGACCGAGCAGACGCACCAGGGCTATATCGAGCCGCATGCCTGCGTGGCGAATTTCAGCTCCGACGGCACCGCTGATCTCTGGGTGTGCACGCAGGGCCATTTCGTCTACCGCCAGCACTGCGCCCAGTTGCTTGGCATGGAAGCCTCGAAACTGCGCGTCACCTCCTCGGAGATCGGCGGCGGTTTCGGCGGCAAGACCCATGTCTGGGCCGAGCCGGTGGCGCTGGCGCTGTCGCGCAAGGCCGGACGGCCGGTGAAGCTCGTGATGACCCGCGACGAGGTGTTCCGCGCCTCGGGCCCGACCAGCGCCACCTCGATCGACGTCAAGATCGGCGCCCGCAAGGACGGCACGATCACCGCCGCCGAAGCGACGCTTCGCTACAGCTGCGGCCCGTATGCCGGCTCCTGGGCCGAGATCGGCGCCATGACGGCATTCGCCTGCTACAAGCTCGATAACGTCAAGACGGTCGGCTACGAAGTGCTGGTCAACCGGCCGAAGACCGCAGCCTATCGCGCGCCCTCAGCGCCGATGGCGGCCTTCGCGGTGGAAAGTGCTGTCGACGAGCTGGCCAAGAAGATCGGCATGGATCCGGTCGACTTCCGCATCAGGAACGCCGCGCAGGAAGGCACACGGTCCTCCTACGGCCCGGTCTACGGACCGATCGGCATCGGCCCGACGCTGGAGGCGGTGAAGAGCCATCCGCACATGAAGGCGCCGCTGGGCAAGAACCAGGGCCGTGGCATGGCTTGCGGCTTCTGGTTCAATTTCGGCGGCCAGACCTGCACCGACCTCAACATCGGCATGGACGGCTCGGTCTCGCTTGCCGTCGGCACGGTCGATGTCGGTGGTTCGCGCGCGTCGCTGTCGCTGGTGGCGGCGGAGGAGCTCGGCATCGACTATAGCCAGGTCAAGGCGATCGTCGCCGACACGTCCAGCCTCGGCTACAACGACATGACGGACGGCAGCCGCGGCACCTTCTCGTCCTCCATGGCGACGATCTCGGCCGCCCGCAATGCGATCAAAATCCTGCGCGAGCGCGCTGCGCAGATGTGGGACATTGCCGTCGACGACGTGGTCTGGGAAAAGGGCCACGCGGTCGCCAAGGGCGAGAAGCACGGCAATCTCGGCAAGCTGTCGCTGAAGGAGATCGCGGTCGAGTCGGGCAAGACCGGCGGGCCGATCGCCGGCCACAGCGAACTCGTCGCCGATGGCGCCGGCGTCTCCTTCGCCACCCATATCTGCGATATCGAGGTCGATCCCGAGACCGGCGCCACCAGGGTCATCCGCTACACGGTCGTGCAGGATGCGGGCAAGGCGGTGCACCCGACCTATGTCGAGGGACAGTACCAGGGCGGTGCGGCGCAAGGCATCGGCTGGGCGCTCAACGAGGAGTATATATACGGCAAGGACGGGCGGCTGCAGAACGCCGGCTTCCTCGACTACCGCATCCCGGTCTGCTCGGACCTGCCGATGATCGACACGCAGATCCTCGAAATCCCCAACCCCAACCACCCTTACGGGGTGCGCGGTGTCGGCGAGACGTCGATCGTGCCGCCGCTGGCGGCGATTGCCAATGCGGTGTCGAACGCCGCGGGCGTGCGCATGACGCACATCCCGATGTCGCCGCCGCGCATCCTGGCGGCGATCGAGGCGGAACGGGAATGGTCGAAGTAACGCTCTGGGGCTCGCTCGCCGCGACCGCCGGAGGCAACAGCAAGGTCGAGATCGAGGCCAAGGACATAAGGGAGCTGTTCAGGAAGCTGGCTGAACAGTATCCCGGCCTAGAGCCCTGGATCGACAAAGGCATCGCGGTTGCGATCGACGGGACGATCTATCGGGATACGTGGTCGAAGAAGCTGCCAGAGGGGGCGGAGATTTTTCTGTTGCCGCGACTGGCGGGGGGATGAGGGGGAGAGCCGGGCCTCGGCACCATCGCTTAACATCATGTCGTGGTGGGGCCGCAAGCGGACTGTCTGGTTTCGGGTGCCGATGGGTCGATACTAGGCATAGAACCTGCTGCTTGGCTGTTGTAGAGCTCGAACCGTCGGCGCCTATTCTGGAAATTGCTGGTTCCGCAGTCCATCCTGCGCTGCCTTCGCCGCGTTGCTACCCGCTGCCCAGATCCGATAGATCAGGTTGTCGTCTGCGAGGAAAAACTCGCCACCAAGCACCTCTGCGCCATCTTCCACGAGGCGCTTCTTCATGGCGTCCTCGCCGGCGATCGCAATTTCTGCACTCGCATATGGTGCGGTGTCGGGCTGAGGGCTTGGCTTGAAGACCTCCCAATGGAAGGCTCCTCTGGGATAGGCGCTCTGGATCTGATCGCGGCGCGCCTGCGGGCTCTTTGAGAAGCCTACTTTGATGATGTGTTTGTCTTCGACTTCATCATCCCGACGTCCCAGATAGGCTCCGATGTTACCCACGAGGCGGAGTATGTAGAGATGCTTCGGCCCGTTCGTCTCCCCGACCCAGTAAGGCCGTGAGGCCGGTCTCACGGCGCGGCTCGGGCTAAGCGCGGATTCGAGGGTCTGAATTGTCGGGTCCACGGGCTCCGTCTGCCCATAGACCGGCACTTCGTAGACGTCCAACTC
>NZ_RZRK01000060.1:0-13668 GCF_003997835.1 Mesorhizobium sp. M7A.F.Ca.CA.004.12.1.1 | reverse complement strand
GGCATTCTCGACACCACAGGCACCTTGCTCGGCCGCGCCGAGCGGCCGATCGCCATGAACCAGCCGAAGCCCGATCACGCCGAGCATGATTCGCGCGATATCTGGTCGGCCGTCTGCACCGCCGTGCGCGCTGCCCGCGAAAAAGCCGGTGTCGAGCCTGAGGACATTGTCGGCATCTCCTTCGATGCCACCTGTTCGCTGGTGGTGCGCGACCGGCAAGGCGGCCAGCTCAGCGTCTCGGTCACCGGCGACAAGCGCTGGGACACCGTCGTCTGGCTCGACCACCGCGCCATCGCCGAGGCCGACGAATGCACGGCAAGCGGCCACGCCGTGCTGAATTACATCGGCGGCGTCATGTCGCCGGAAATGGCGACGCCGAAGCTGATGTGGCTGAAGCGCAATTTGCCGCGGACGTGGAATGAAGCCGGCTATTTATTCGACCTGACCGATTTCCTGACCTGGCAAGCGACGGGCTCGCTGGCCCGCTCGCAATGCACGCTGACCGCCAAATGGACCTATCTGGCGCATGAGGAGACAGGCTGGCGGCGCGATTTCTTCGAACTCGTCGGCCTCGACGATCTTTTCGAGCACGGCAGCCTGCCGGAAAAAGCCAGCCCGGTCGGCGCCGATATCGGTCGATTGACGGCGCAAGCGGCGGCCGAGCTTGGGCTGAGCGAGAAATGCCGGGTCGGCGCCGGGGTCATCGATGCCTATGCCGGCGCGCTTGGCGTGCTCGGCGGCTTTGCCGGCGACGAACAGGACATCGGCCGGCATTTGGCGCTGATCGCCGGCACATCGAGCTGCGTGATGGCGATGTCGCCCGATCCGCAGCCTTTCGCCGGCGTCTGGGGGCCATACTACGGCGCGGCGCTGCCGAGACTGTGGCTGTCGGAAGGCGGCCAGTCGGCGACCGGCGCCCTGCTCGACCACATCATCCGCTGGCACGGCGCCGGCGGCGAGCCGGATGCCGCCATGCATGCGAAGATCGCCGGGCGTGTCGCCGAGCTGCGCGCCACCGAGGGCGACAACCTCGCCGCAAGGCTGCATGTGCTGCCCGACTTTCATGGCAACCGCTCACCGCTCGCCGATCCGCATGCGGTCGGCGTCGTCAGCGGGCTGACGCTGGACTCCTCCTTCGACAGCCTGTGCAAGCTCTACTGGCGCACCGCCGTCGGCATCGCGCTCGGCGTGCGCCACGTGCTGGAGGCACTGAACGAAAATGGCTATCTGATCGACACGCTGCACGTCACCGGCGGCCACACCAAGAACCCGCTGCTGATGGAGCTCTATGCCGACGCCACCGGCTGCACGGTGATCGAGCCGCTGGCCGACGAGGCGGTGCTGCTCGGCACCGGCATGATCGCCGCCACCGCAGCCGGGCTGTTTCCCGACCTCAACGCCGCCTGTCTTGCCATGCAGCAAGGCGGCCGGACGCGCCCGTCGAACCCGAAATCATCAGGGCGTTTCGAGCGCGACTACAAGGTTTTCCTCGAGATGCACCGCCAGCGGCGGATGCTGGACGCGATCCGCTAGAGCATCGGGGCCGGTCGCTGGCTCAATCCGTTCCTGTCCCTCCTCTCTTGCCTTCATGTCGCGTTTCGTCCAGAAGCTGACGCAAACGCCGCGAAACCGAAGGTTTTGCCGTTTGACATGCGGCTTCCGGCTCTGGCCGACGTGCCGTAGCTGGAAAGAGCGGAACAATGTCTGCGATCGAAGCCGGCGCTCGCGCGCCGGAAAGTCTTTGGCGTCAGGAAATCAGGGCGACGCTGGCGCTTGCCTGGCCGATGGTGCTGACCAATCTCGGCCAGACCGCGATGACGGCCACCGACGTCATGATGATGGGTCGTCTGGGGCCGGATACGCTGGCCAGCGGCGCGCTTGGCGCCAACCTTTATTTCATGCCGCTGATCTTCGGCCTCGGCCTGATGCTGGCGACCTCGCCGATGATCGCCACCGAGCTCGGCCGCCGCCGCTATTCGGTGCGCGACCTGCGCCGCACCGTGCGCCAGGGCCTGTGGCTGGCGATCCTGATCTCGATTCCGATCTGGCTCGTGCTTTGGCACGGCGAAGGCATTCTGCTGGCGATGGGCCAGGACCCGGCGCTCGCCCGTCAGGCCGGCATCTATCTGCGCTGGCTCGAATGGGCGGTGCTGCCGTTCTACGGCTATATCGTGCTGCGCTCGTTCATCTCGGCGCTGGAACGGCCGGGCTGGGCGCTGGTCATCGTCTTCGTCGCCGTCGCCTGCAACGTCTTCTTCAACTGGGTGTTCATGTTCGGCAATCTCGGCGTGCCGGCAATGGGCATTGCCGGGTCGGGCCTTGCCACCTCGCTGTCCTCAGCGCTGATGTTCATCGGCATGGCTGCCGTGGTGATGCTGGAGAAGAAGTTCCGCCGCTACCGTCTGTTCGGGCGCTTCTGGCGGTCCGACTGGCCGCGCTTCAAGGGTCTGCTGCGGCTCGGCCTGCCGATCGCCGGCATTCTCGCCTTCGAGGTGACGATCTTCAATGCGGCGGCCCTGCTGATGGGCCTGATCGACGCGGATTCGCTGGCCGCGCACGCGATCGCCATCCAGATCGCCTCGATCTCCTTCATGGTGCCGCTCGGCCTCAACCAGGCGGTGACGGTGCGCGTCGGCCTTGCGCACGGCGCCGGTAATCCGGAAGGCGTTTCGCGCGCCGGCTGGACCGCTTTCGTCATCGGTGTCTCGTTCATGGCGCTGATGGGGCTGGTGATGATCCTGTGGCCGCATCCGCTGATCAGCGCCTTCATCGATCTGGGCAATCCGGCCAATGCCAGGGTGATCGAACTTGCCGTGTCGTTCCTCGTCTTCGCGGCGCTGTTCCAGGTCTTCGACGGCGCCCAGGCGGTGGCCGCCGGCATGCTGCGCGGCCTGCACGACACCAAGGTGCCGATGATCTATGCCGCGATCGGCTATTGGGGCGTCGGCCTGCCGCTCGGCGTGCTGCTCGCCTTCCATTTCGGCCTGCATGGCGTCGGCATCTGGATCGGCCTGTCGACGGGGCTGGCCGTGGTGGCCGCGCTGCTTCTGGCGCGCTGGCTGCGGCGCGACCGGTTGGCGCCGCCGCTGGAGTTTGGGCATTGAAACAGGACAGTGCCGGTTTGGCGGCCGCTATGTCCCAATATTGTAGCTGATTAAGCGGCGCCTGCAGAAACGTTCGTGCCGTGAGCCGGCGCTTGGCACCGAGGCAATGAACGTCTCGGCCGAGAGCGGAACTATGTTCCCTTCACGATTCTCGGCTTGCTCGGCCGGCGGGATTGAGCTGCGCTCTCGAGGGCCTGGGCCAACCGCTTCTCGTCTTCGATGGCGCGATCGACTGCCTCAATTTCTTCCTGGAGCGCCTTCAGCTCGGCTCCGTAGCTGGAGCCATCGCTGTCCCCTATCTGAAAGCCACTTGCCCGCATTGCATCGCGGGTATGGTGCACGTTGCGGACTCCTTCGCGTCGGGTTGCGACCAGGATTTCCCGGAACTCTCCAAGACGTTCAACGTGATTGCGAGTCATTGCGTTCTCCTATTTCGTCGTCATCGTCGCCGACGGCGATTCAGAACGGCTAAAAACTACGGCGCAGACCGTTTAAGTGAATACGGGAGATACTCTCGACAAAGCATGAGTGCGGAAGCTCAAATTTGAACGTCTTGCAACAAGTTGGAGCGCGGCAGCGGAGATGGCTCGGGACCCGAGCCGGTCGGCGCATGGGCAACCCGGCCGTCCTCGAACCGCGCTTCAGCTTGTTATCTGTTCGGCGACAGCCTCTTCGAGGCCGGCTGCGGCTTGAGCGGCGAGACCGCGCGCCGCCGCCTGTGAATCGTAAAACTCCTCGAGCGCATGAACCGTGCCCCACCGCAGCGTGAACACGTGGAGACCACGGTTGATGTAGGACGTATCGCCGTTGAGCAGGGTTGCGGTGCCATCCCACTGGGCAAACACGGTGGTATGCCACGGCCAACCCTTCACCCAGACGTGGTTGACCGTGAGATGGAGAGTGGGCAGAACACGGCCGAGGCGCTCGAACCAGCGGCGCAGGGCTTGCTTGTCGTGGCGCTCCCCACCAAGCGCGTGGGCGCCACCAACCCGGTGATGGACATGCGGCGCGATGGCCTTCACCGCCGCGTCCCAGCGATGGTTGTTGACGTCGTCGAAGCTCTGCCGGATCGATTTCTCGACAAAATAGCTGTAAAGCATGTGACCTCTCTCCGAACTTATTGGTGGCGCGCCGTTCCGACGCGAGAGCCCCGGCCAGCATCGCGCGGCCGCGGGCCTGCGCGTCAGGTCAGGGCATTGTCGCGTCGGCTCGCAGGGATGTGTCAGTCTCGGTCGAGACCGTCACTTCCTTACCGGACCTTGAGAACGCGTAGAGCGAGCCCGGGTAGCCCGGTATGGAAAACGACACAGCGTCACTGTTGGCGAGGCCCATGACAACCCGCAGCGGATCACCCCCGGCCTTCGGTGCGAAAGTGGCGGTGACCTCAAGCAGGTCGCCGCGCGGAACGTAGTAGGCCACCATGTCCAGGTGTCCCTGGTGCAGGCTGCCGCCTTCGATCGGGCGTCCGATGGTGGCTTCCTCGGCAAGAGCCGGGGTTGCAAGAAACAGCGCTGCCAGCAGCGAGGCGCTCAGGGTTTTGGGGATCATCTCATTTGTCCTTTTTTAGATTGCGTTCACCCTCTATATAGGGTATAGATTACGAATGCAATCTAAAAAGGAGATGACGATGCGTGTGAGTCGCACTCAGGCCGCGGAAAACCGCGAGACCGTGATCAATGTGGCAAGCCGGCTTTTTCGGGAGCGCGGCTTTGACGGCATCGGCCTCAAGGATCTGATGAAGGGTGCCGGGCTGACCCAGGGCGCCTTTTACAAGCAATTCGAGTCGAAGGACGATCTGGCGGCGCTGGCGTCCAGGCGCGCGATGGAAAGCGCCACCCACAAATGGTCGGCCGCGACCGCCGCACATCCTGGGAGCCCGCTCGACGGGGTGATCTCATTCTACCTCAGCATGGACCATCGCGGGGAAAAGATGGACGGCTGCCCGGTCGTTGCGCTCGGCTCGGATGCGGCCAGGCAAGGTGCCGAGGTGAAGGCATCATTCGAAGTCGGCATCAAGGCGTACCTTGAGATGCTCGGCGGTTGGGTTGGCGAGGGCGACAGCGAAAAGACCGGCAACAAGGCAATGGCCGTTCTCTCGACGATGGTCGGCGCGGTCGTGCTCTCGCGGGTCGTCAACGACCCCGACCTTGCACAGGCTTTTCTGGATGCGGCGGCCGATCAGGTTCGCGAAGCAGTCGCCGCTTGAACGGCGCGAGCAGCGCCGCCGGCACACCAAGGACAGGAGAGCAGATGCAACGGATTGTCGTCACGGGCATGGGAGCGGTCACGCCCCTTGCCGCCAATGTCGAAGCGTCCTGGTCACGCCTGCTTGCCGGCCGGTCGGGCGTTCGCAGGCTTCCTGACGATGTGGTGGGAGATCTGCCGGCTAAGATTGGCGGCGTGGTTCCCTCCCTGGGCGAAGATCCGGAGGCTGGTTTCGATGCCGATGCCGTCCTGTCGGCGAAGGATCAACGCAAGGTGGACCGGTTCATTCTCTTCGCGCTGGCCGCGGCGGAAGAGGCGCTGGCGCAGGCGCAATGGAAGCCTGCCCTGGAAACCGATCGCCTGCGCACGGCCACGATCATCGCTTCAGGGGTCGGCGGGTTCCCCGCCATCACCGAGGCGGTGCGCACGGTGGACCTGCGTGGCGCCCGCCGCCTGTCTCCCTTTACGGTGCCGTCCTTCCTGGTAAACCTCGCGGCGGGCCACATCTCGATCCGTCATGGTTTCAAAGGTCCACTCGGCGCACCGGTGACGGCATGCGCGGCGGGCATCCAAGCGATCGGCGACGCCGCCCGCCTGATCCGCGCCAACGAAGCCGACATCGCCGTATGCGGCGGAACGGAAGCGTGCATCAACACCGTCAGTCTCGGCGGTTTCGTCGCGGCGCGCTCTCTTTCAACCGGCTTCAATTGGGCGCCGGCTCAAGCCTCGCGCCCTTTCGACACATCGCGGGACGGCTTCGTCATGGGCGAAGGAGCCGGCGTGCTGGTCATCGAGGCATTGGACCACGCGTTGGCGCGCGGCGCAAAGCCGTTGGCTGAGCTCGTCGGCTACGGCACAACCGCCGATGCCCACCACGTCACCTCCGGACCAGAGGACGGCGACGGCGCGCGCCGGGCCATGCAGATCGCGATTGCCCATGCAGGGATTTCGCCACGCGAGGTTCGTCATCTCAATGCGCATGCGACATCAACGTCAGTCGGCGACCTGGGTGAGATCGAAGCGATCAAGAGCGTGTTCGGGCGCGATTTCGCGATAGCTGTCAGCGCCACGAAATCGGCGACCGGACATTTGCTCGGAGCGGCCGGCGGGCTTGGTGCGATCTTCGCAATCCTGGCGCTCAGGGATCAGGTCGCCCCGCCAACCCTCAACCTTGGCGAGGCCGATCCGGCCGGCGACGGAATCGACTTCGTCGCAAACGCGCCCCGGCCCATGGAGATGGAGTACGCGATCTCCAATGGCTTCGGCTTTGGCGGCGTGAATGCCAGTGCCCTGTTCAGACGCTGGAACTAACCGGTGGCCAGACGCAGTCATGACCAACGCCCTTTGCCCCGGCCTCTCATGCTTTTCCCAATCCGATCCAACGCAAAGAAGGATATGATTTCCATGAACAAGACCAACCCTGGCGTCGCCCTGGTCACAGGGGCATCTTCCGGCATCGGGCGCGCTACCGCCGATGCCTTGCTAGGCGCCGGCTTTCGCGTCTTCGGAACCAGCCGTCGCGCGGCCTCCCGGCCATCCGCCGGCGTTACCATGCTGACCTGCGACGTGACCGACGACGCGTCCGTTGCGACAATGGTCGATGACGTTCTGGCCAAGGCCGGACGCATCGACCTGCTTGTCAACAATGCCGGCATGGGCCTGTTTGGCGGCGCAGAGGAGTCCTCGACCGCCCAGGCTAAGGTGCTGTTCGACGTGAACGTCTTCGGCGTCTTGCGTGTGACCAACGCGGTGCTGCCGGCAATGCGGCGCCAAGGGAAGGGCAGAATCGTGAATTTGAGTTCGGTGCAGGGGCTCATCCCCGCTCCCTATTTCGCACTCTACTCGGCGACCAAACATGCCATCGAGGGTTATTCGGAGTCGCTCGATCACGAATTGCGCCCGTTCGGCATCCGCGTTTCGCTGGTGGAGCCCGCCTATACCCGCACGGCATTCGAGGACAATCTTGCCGCCCCCGACCGGTCGCTCGAAATCTACGACTCCGCGCGTGCCGGGATGACTGTATCCGTGCGGAAATCGATGGAAAAAGGCGATGCGCCCGAAGTGGTCGCCAGCACCGTTTTGGCCGCGGCGACCGATCCTGCGCCGAAGAAACGCTATGCGGCGGGAAAAATGGCGCGCCAGGTCAGTTTCCTGCGTCGTTTCGTCCCCGCGTCCGCATTCGACAAGAGCCTGCGCAAGCAGCTTGGGCTGCCGGCCTGAAATCGAGCGCTGCCTTGGCGCGTCAGCGAGCAGCCGCCTGTTTCTCGAGCCTGCGGGCGTATTGCGTCAGCGGAAAGCACATGACGAAGAAGATCAGAGCCACCAGCCCGTAGACCTTGAACGGTTCGAAGGTCGCATTGTTGATGGCGTTGGAGGTCCGCACCAGCTCCTCGAAGCCGATGATCGAAGTGAGCGCGGTCGATTTGATCAGCTGAACCAGGAAGCCGACGGTGGGTGCGCGGGTGATCGAAAAGGCCTGCGGCAGGATGATCAGCCTCAGCTCCTGCAGATAGTGCAGGCCAAGGCTTGCGCCGGCGTCCCATTGCCCCAGGGGTAGCGCCGCGACGCCGGAGCGCCAGATTTCGGCGAGATAGGCGCTGGCGAAGAAGGTGAGGCCGAGCGCCGCCGCCGTCCACGGTTCGATGCGCAGGCCGAGCATCGGCAGCCCGAAGAACATCAGGAACAGCTGCATCAAGAGCGGCGTTCCCTGGAACAGGGCGATGTAGCCCGAGGCTATGCGCCTGCTCCACTTGTTTTTGGCGATCCTGAAGAATAGCACGACCAGGCCGACGATGCCGCCGCCGATGAAGGCGGCCAGCGATAGCAGCACCGTCCAGCGGGCGGCGAGCAGCAGGTTGCGCACGATGTCCCAGGAGGTGAACTCGATCATGATACGCCGGCTCCGAGCGCACGGCGCCCGCCTGACACCAGCAGCCGGCGCAAGGCCATCGACAGAGCGAGATAGACCAGCGTCACGACGAAATAGGTCTCGAAGGAGCGGAAGGTGCGCGCCTGCAGCATGTCGGCCTCGTAGGTCAGTTCACGCACGGCGATCTGCGACACCACGGCCGACTCCAGCATCATGATGACGATCTGGCTGGTCAGCGCCGGAAAGATCACCTTGAGCGCCTGCGGCAGCACGATCTTGATGAACACCTGGCGGGGCCGCAGCCCAAGCGCGAGCGCTGCTTCTGTCTGTCCGCCGGGCACGGCGTCAAGCCCGGCGCCGACGATCTCGATCGTGTAGGCCGCCATGTTGAGCGTCATCGCCAGCATGGCGGCCAGGAGCGGGTCGAGCCGGATGCCGAGGCTGGGCAGCCCGAAAAAGATGAAGAACAGCTGCACCAGGAACGGCGTGTTGCGCATCACCTCGACGTAACAGGCGATTGCCCGCTTGAGCAGAACCGGGCCGTTTCGTCGCCCCGCGGCACCCAGGATGCTGAGCAGCGTTCCGGCCAGCGTGGTCACGGCGATCAGCAGGATCGTCGTGGCCGCGCCGTGCGCGATGTCGCCCAGAGCACCCGGGAGCCAGGCAAAGGCCACGGAAACTCAATCCTTGAGGTTTTCGGGATTGAGCGGCGTCTTCAGCCAGGTTTTCGAGCTTTCATCCAGCTTGCCGTCGGCCAGCATCTTGGCGATGGCATCGTTGACCGCCTTCTTCAGGCCGTCCTCATTCTTGTTGAGGCCGATATGCGAGGGCGAGGTCAGAAGCTGGAACTTCTGCTCCGGCTTCAGTGCGTCCTGCTTGGCCAGCACCTGCGCGCCGACATCGTTGCCGACGACCATCAGCTGCGTCTGGCCGGAGATGAAGGCCTGGATCACCGAATTGTAGTTGTCGAAGCGCTTGATGTCGGCCGACGCCGGTGCTGCCTCGGTGAGCGAGGTATCTTCCAGCGTGCCACGATTGACGGCGATCGACTTGTCGGCGAGGTCTTCCTTGCCCTTGACCGTCAGAGCCGCCGGACCGATCACGGCGATGTAGTAGGGCGCGTACGCGGCGGCGAAGTCGATGACCTGTTCGCGTTCCTTCGAGTAGCCGACGCTCATCAGGATGTCGACGCGCTTGTCGTTCAGATACGGGATGCGGTTCTGGCCGGTGACGGCGATGGGGTTGAGCTTCACCTTGAGCGTATCGGCAATGTATTGCGCGACATCCATGTCATAGCCCTTGAGGCTCATGTCGGCGCTGGCCGAGGAGAAGGGCGGGAAATCGGCGAAGACGCCGACATTGATGGTGCCGGCCTTGGTGATGTCCGCCAGCGCATCGGCGCTTGCGGCTTGTGTGGCGAAGCCGAAACCGGCGGTGCCAAGCATCAGCACGGCGGCGATGGAGGCAAATGTCTTGCGGATTGTCATTGTTATTCCCCTGTCTGGACGCTTGTTTGTTGGATACGGCCGCCGGCTCCAGCGCGGCGGCCGCCTTCGTTCGGATTGGTAGAGGTCAGGATCCCTTGCCGGTGACAGCCGGGCTGAACACCATCAGGCTCAATATCTCGAACAGCACCTGTGCGGCGGCGTGCGCCGTGTTGGTGGTCGCGTCATATTGCGGCGCCACCTCGACGACGTCGCCGCCGACGATGTTGAGACCCTTGAGGCCGCGCAGCAGTTCGAGCACTTCGCGCGTCGTCAGCCCGCCAACTTCCGGCGTGCCGGTGCCCGGCGCGAAGGCCGGGTCGACGCTGTCGATATCGAAGGACACATAGGTCGGGCCGTCGCCGACTATTCTGCGCGCCTTCTCGATGATGGCCGGAATGCCGAGACCGGTCACCTCCTCGGCATGCACCACGGTCATGCCGGACTCGTAGGTGAACTCCCACAGATATTCGGCCGAGCCGCGGATGCCGATCTGGATCGTGCGCGTCGGGTCGAGCACGCCGTCAAGCACCGCGTTGCGGAACGGGCCGCCATGGTGGAACTTGGTCATGTCGAACAGGCCACTGGTGTCGCAGTGGGCGTCGATATGGATCAACCCGACCGGAGCTTTCTTGCCAACGGCCTTCAGGATCGGGTGGCTGATCGAATGGTCGCCGCCGATCGAAAGCGGGATGACGCCGGCATCGACGATCTGGTTGGTGCGCCGCTCGATATCCTCATGGCTTGTCTCAAGCCGGTAGCGGCTGCGGAACGGCGTGTCGCCGATGTCGGCGACCCGGAGCTCATGTGTGGGCGCGCATTCCAGCACGTGATTGTAGGGGCCGATGCGCTCGATGGCACGCAGCGCTCGCGGCCCGAAGCGCGAGCCTGGCCGGTTGGTGACGCCGAGATCCATCGGCACGCCGATCATCGCCACCTGCAAATCACCGAAATCCGGATTGTCGGCCGATATTTCGCGGTAGGGCGCGGCGAGGAAGGTCGGGATGCCTGAATAGGGCGCCAGCCGCGTGCCACTTTTGGAGAAGATCTTGTCGGCCACCTTGCGGAATTTCGGGTCGAACATCTCGCCGCCATGGCTTTCACCATATTTGCGACGCAACGCGTCGAGCTTGCCGCGATCGTATCCCATATCCGCTCCTCCTGGGCTGATGCAGTGCCGCCGCGGATGACGCCTGCGAACCGACCGTCATCCGGCCGGGCCGCTGTCCCGCTGGCTGCCTGCAGATTTCACGTCTTGATGCTGTTCCAGGTTCAGTGTCCGGCAGCGGCATTGAAAAATCAATTGATATTGTTAGGGTGTTTTCTGTGAGAAAATCTCACAATAAAGTTGATACCCATGACCAAGCGCCTGCCACCGCTTAATCCGCTGCGCGCCTTCGAGGCAACGGCCCGGCATGGCTCGCTGACCAAGGCGGCCATTGAGCTGAATGTCACCCATGGCGCCGTCAGCCATCAGATCAAGGCGCTCGAGCAGTCGCTCAGTGTCAAGCTGTTCGAGCGGGCCGGCCAGCGGGTCAAACTGACACCGCATGGCGCGGAGCTTCTGCCCGCGGTGTCGACAGCCTTCGACGGCATCGCCGCCGCCACCCAGCGCATGACAAGGCCGGCGAGCAGCGGCACACTTTCGGTCTCCTGCGTGCCGGCGCTTCTGTTGTTGTGGATGACACCGCGGCTCGGCAGTTTCATGGCGCAATATCCCGACATAAGGCTGACGCTTATCCCTTCCAACGATCCCAAGGATTTGCGGGCACCCACCATCGATGTCTGCGTGCATTATGGCGACGGCAGCTGGACCGATTGCTGGATGCGCAAATGGTCGGGCCTCGAACTGTTTCCCGTGGTCAGCCCGACACTGATCAACAACCGGCCGATCCGCAGCGTCAGGGATCTCGCCGACCATGTCTTCCTGCATGGCGATGACGGCCGCGAATGGCACACCTGGCTGGCGGCCGCCGATGCGCTGGACCTGGAGCGGGGTCGCCGCCATCACCTCGGCGATGCGCGCATGGCGACCGAGGCGGCGGTGCATGGCCATGGCGTGGCGCTGGGCGACTCCGTGACGGCAAGCGCGCTGCTGGCCAGGGGCATGCTGGTCGCGCCGTTCAGCCTGTCGGTGCCGGCGGTCGACGATTTCTATGTCGTCTGCCGCAACGAGATGCGGGCGACACCGATCGTGCAGGTGTTCATCGACTGGCTGTTCGCCGAGAAGGCCGGGGATGACGGGCGCGCCGACGCCCCTGTGGCCGGCCGCATCGTCAGCCGCCGCAAGCGTCCGGCGCTCAGGGTGATGGGCGGAAAATCCGCAAGTTGATGCCAAGCTCTGCGCCACCGCATGCAGGCAGCTCTTTTTGTCGGGCCAGCCTGAAAGCGGGCAGCGTTCTGGCCGATTCGATGCTATGAGGCCTGTCGCGATTGTGGATGGCAGGCAGCGAAGGCGGTGTTGAGACATGGCTAAGACCGATATTGCGCGGCGCGTCTACAACCACACCTGGAAGCTCGACCCGATCGTGCGCAGCCTGCTCGACACAGATTTCTACAAGCTTTTGATGCTGCAGATGATCTGGGGCATGTATCCCAAGGTCGACGCAACCTTCTCGCTGATCAACCGCACGACTTCGGTGCGCCTTGCCGACGAGATCGACGAGGCCGAATTGCGCGAACAGCTCGACCATGCCCGCACCTTGCGCTTCTCCAAGAAGGAGATGATCTGGCTCGGCGGTAACAATTTCTACGGCCGCAAGCAGATCTTCGAACCGGAATTCCTCGCCTGGCTGGAAGGCTTCCGGCTGCCCGAATACGAGCTGTCGAAGCGCGACGGGCAGTATGAGCTGACCTTCAGCGGGCCGTGGATGTACACCACACTGTGGGAAATCCCGGCGCTCGCCATCATCAATGAACTTCGATCGCGCGCGGCGATGCGGGCGTTCGGGCCTTTCGCGCTCGACGTGCTCTATGCCCGCGCCAAGTCCAAGATGTGGGCCAAGACCGAGCGGCTGAAGGCGCTGCCCGGCATCCGCATCTCGGACTTCGGCACGCGCCGGCGCCATTCCTTCCTATGGCAGCGCTGGTGCGTCGAGGCGCTGAAGGAAGGCATCGGCGAAGCGTTCACCGGCACCTCCAACGTGCTTCTGGCCATGGACAACGACCTCGAAGCGCTCGGCACCAACGCACATGAGCTGCCGATGGTGTTCGCCGCCCTCGCCGACTCGGAAAAAGAGCTGAGGCAGTCGCCCTACAAGGTGCTGCAGGACTGGCAGCGTTACTATGGCGGCAATCTCTTGATCGTGCTGCCCGACGCCTTCGGCACGGCATCGTTCCTGCGCGATGCGCCGGACTGGGTGGCCGACTGGACGGGCTTTCGCCCGGACAGCGCGCCGCCGATCGAAGGCGGCGAAAAGATCCTGTCCTGGTGGCGCGACAAGGGCAAGGATCCCAAGCAGAAGCTGTTGATCTTCTCCGACGGGCTCGAAGTCGAGACGATCGAGGAGACCTATCGCCACTTCAAGGGCAAGGTGCGCATGTCCTTCGGCTGGGGCACCAATCTGACCAATGATTTCGAAGGCTGCGCGCCGACGGAAACCAACAGCCTCGACGCCATATCGCTGGTCTGCAAGGTCACCGAGGCCAATGGCAGGCCAGCGGTCAAGCTTTCCGACAATCCGGCCAAGGCGACCGGCGATGTGAAAGAGATCGAGCGGTATCTCAGAATTTTCGGCGAGAAGGACCGCGTGGAGCAATTGGTCAAGGTGTGAGGGGTGGGGTTCCTGGATAGTACGAGTTCCCTGGCGCCCCCCTCTGTCCTGCCGGACATCTCCCCCTCAAGGGGGGAGATTGCTCCCTCATCTCTGCTTTCGCCAATCAACAACATTGCCAGGGAAGAGCCGGCGGCGAAACTGCCAATCTCCCCACCTGTGGGGGAGATGTCCGGCAGGACAGAGGGGGGCGCCGTAGGGTGCTTCCCTTCGCAAATTCCGCCCATTTGCTT
>NZ_RZRK01000609.1:0-3730 GCF_003997835.1 Mesorhizobium sp. M7A.F.Ca.CA.004.12.1.1 | reverse complement strand
GTGCACCACAATGCCGAGATCATCATCTTCGACGAGCCGACGGCGACGCTGACGCCGGAAGAAAAGCGGCACTTCTTCGCGCTGATCCGGCGGCTGAAGGCGAGCGGCGTGTCGATCGTCTTCATCAGCCACGCGCTGGAAGAGGCGCTCGATATCGCCGACCGCATCACCATCCTGCGCGACGGCGAGCTGGTCATCACCGACGACACCTCTGCTTTCGACCGCGACAGGATCGTTTCCGCCATGGTCGGGCGCACGCTGTCGGGACAGATCTACCGGCAGCGCGACGAAGCGAAGCTTCGCAAGGCGGGCAAGAAGGTGCTGTCGGTGCAGGACATCTCGATGAGCAATGTCGTGCGCAACACGTCCTTCTCGATCTTCGAGGGCCAGATCACCGGTGTGTTCGGGCTGATTGGCTCCGGCCGCACCGAAACCTTCAAGATCGTCTCCGGCATCTACAAGCGCGACTTTCTGCGCGGCGGCGCCATCGAGCTCGATGACAGGCCGGTGCGCTATCTCGTGCCGAGCGAGGCGGTGGCTGACGGCATCGTCTATGTCACCGAGGACCGCAAGAGCGAAGGCATCTTCGAGACGATGGGCATTGCCGAGAACCTGTTCGGCGGGCTGCTGGCGGCGGGGCGCGAAAAGGCCTGGGTGATCAACGCGCAGGAAATGCGCGCGCTGTCAGCCGAATGGACGAAGACGTTGAACATCAAGGCGATCAACGACAATGCGCGCGTCGTCGAACTGTCCGGCGGCAACCAGCAGAAGGTGGTGATCGGCAAGGGGCTGGTGCAGCAGCCGCGCATCGTCATCTTCGACGAGCCGACGCGCGGCGTCGATGTCGGCGCGATCGCCGAGATCCATCAGATCATCAACCGGCTGGCCGACGAGGGCCTGGCCGTTGTCGTCATCTCGTCCTACCTGCCGGAGATCATGAACCTGTCCGACCGCATCCTGGTCTGCCGCCAGGGCCGCATCGTCGAGGAGTTTTCGCCGGCCGAGGCGACGGAGGAGAAGATCATGTACGCGGCTGTGCATTAGGTTTCCGGGCGGTGCGTACGTCGATAATTGGCCGGGACGTCCATCCCTTCGTCATCCACGGGCGAAGCAAGGAGCGTAGCGACGCGGCGCAGACCCGAGGATCCATGCCGCGACTTCCATGCGTCGCTGCGGCGCAAGATTCTGCTCCGCCGCACACTTCGAGAGACGTCACGGAATGGATCCTAGGGTCTCCGCGACGGAGCTTCGCTCCTGCTTCGCCCTAGGATGACGAAGGTGAGGGGCTGAAAACCGATTCATCCAAGGTGGTTGGCCGTAATTGCTCAACACTTGATTCAATTCAAACGAAAGGGAACGCCATGGCCACGACGAAACTCCTCAGCGATGCCGAGGTCGAAAAGACCCCCGCCGTGAAAGCCGTGTTCGACGACATCCGCGCGACGCGCAAATCTGATTTCGTCAACAATTTCTGGCGCGGGCTGGCCAATGATCCTCCGGCGCTGAAGCGGATCTGGGAACAGTTGAAGGTGGTGATGGTCGCCGACAGCGCCATCGATCCGCTGACCAAGGAGATGATCTACATTGCTGTCTCGACCGCCAATGGCTGCTCCTACTGCGTCCACTCGCACACGGCGGCGGCCCGCGCCAAAGGCATGACCGATGCGCAGCATGGCGATCTGGTGTCGATCATCGGGCTGGCCGGCCAGACCAACCATCTGGTGACGGCGATGCAGATTCCGGTTGACCCGCAGTTCGAGGTGAAGTGAGGCCTCACACCGGCCGGTAAACCTTCTCCGCCGTGTTCCAGAAAATATCCGCCTCCGCCGCCGCACCATGCCTGGCCACCGCATCGCGGTGCGTCTTGATCAGCTCGGCGTGGCTGGTCCAAAGCTTCTCGATCGGAAAGTTCGAGCCGAACATCAGATGGTCGGCGCCCAATATGTCGATCGCATTGTCGACGATATAGGCGATCAGAGCCGGGTCGTTGCGGTGGACGAAGGTGCCGAGGCCGGAGAGCTTGGCGTAGAAGTTGGGGGCGGCTGCAAGCGTGCGCAGGCCTGCCTTCCAGGCTTCGGTGGTTTCCGGCTCCATGCCGGTCAGCATACCGGCATGGGTGAGGATGAAATTCGTCTCCGGGTTTTCGCCGACCAGCGTCAGGCCGTCCTTCATCTGAGCGGGGAAGAGCTGCAGGTCGAAGGAGAGGCCATAGTCCTTGAGCCGCGCCACATTGGCGCGCACCTTGGGGTCGATCACCTGGTCGGCGGAGGCGGCGAAGCGGAAGGCCGGGGTCTCGTGCCAATGCAGTTGCATGCGCACGCCGCGCAGCAGCTTGTATTTCATCAAGCGATCGATCTGCGGTCTGATATCCTCGACTGTCATGTCGGTGTAGCCGACAATGGCATGCGGCCAGCCGGTTTCGTCGGATGTCTTCTGCAGGAAGGCGACTTCCTTCTCGAAATCCTCCTTGGCCCAGTTGGTCTGGACATAGACGGCCTTTTCGACGCCTGAATCCCTCTGGTCCTCGAGAAATTCCTCGATCGGGTAGTCGCGCCGGATCGGCTCGTAGGGACCGAAGATGCGCGGCACCATCGGCCCGACCAGCCAGGGCTGGTCCTTTTGGCGCCAGATGTGGAAATGCGCGTCGATGGCTTTCTGCATCACGAAACCCTCTTCCAGATTGTCGCCGCCGCTGAAGCAGGGCGGGCGAGCGACAGGATGAAATCGGTGAGGCTTTTCACCGACGAGCCATCGACGAGGTCGTCCAGGTCAGGCAGGATGGCACGAAGTGCAGCCGTTGCCGGCCGGAAGCGCGGGTCGCCGGCTAGCGGTGTGGCCAGCGACAGCCGGAAAGCGCGGGCGCTCAGCCGTCGCATGGCTGTCTCCAACTCGCCATGATCGCCGCGCTCCAGCGCGTCGGACAGGATCACGACCGTGGCACCGCGTGCAAACGACGAAAAGCGCGGCACCGAGAGGAAGGCGAGCAGCGTCGGTCCCATGCGGGTGCCGCCGTCCCAGTCGTCGACCTGGGCAGCGGCGCGCGCCAGCGCCTGGTCGCGGTCGCGGATGCGCAATGCCGTGGTGATGCGCGTCAGCCGCGTGCCGAAGGTGAATATCTCGGCGCGGTCGGCACCTTGCACGGCCGCATGTGCCAGCTTGAGATAGTCCGCTGTGTGCAGCTTCATCGAGCCGGAAACGTCGATCAGCAGCAGCAGCTTGCGCGGTACGGTCTGGCGGCGGCGCAGCAGCGGCGAGGGCACGTCGCCATCGGCGCTGACGATTTCCCTGAGCGATCGGCGCAGATCGAGCTTACCGCGCGAGTGGGTGCGTATCGTACGGAAGGAGCGCCGGGCTGGTAAAGCGGTCGAGAGTTTGCGACGAAAGGCGGTCAGCCTGTCATCGTCGCGCTGGAAGTCGCGGACACTCAACTGCTCCAGGGCCGAAGAGAGGTCGCCGCCCTCTTGGCTTTGTTCGGCCTCGAGCCGTTCGTCGTCGGCGCCGCCATCATCCTTGATGCGAGTTTCCTCGTCGGCGTCGCCTTCGACCACGGCGGACGTATTGCCATAAAAATGGCTCTGGAAATGCGCCTCGAATTCGTCGCGGCGGTCGGGCGGCGGCGCCAGCGTGGAAAGGGCGGCCTCGCGGATGTCTGCCATCGAGCGCGGCCCGAGCAACGTCACCGCCTGCATGAAGCCGGAGACCTGCTCGGGGGCGATGGCGAAACCATAGC
>NZ_RZRK01000608.1:0-3731 GCF_003997835.1 Mesorhizobium sp. M7A.F.Ca.CA.004.12.1.1 | reverse complement strand
CCCTTGGTGCGGTTGAACCATTTCACCAGGGCGCGTTCGAGACCGCTCTCCGGCGTCACCGCGACATGGGTGCGCTGCTCCTGCATCTCGGCCGGGTGGACCGCGGTGGTGACGTCCATAGAGAGCACCCGGAAGGCCTGCAATCCGCGGTCGCCATGTTTGACGAGGCAGACCACGCGTGCGCCCTCCAGGGCCGTCTGAAAGCCATCCCTTCGAAGACATGTCACATGGAGGAGGATATCGCCGGAAATGCCGTCATCCGGCAAAATGAAACCATAGCCCTTGGCCACATCGAACCACTTGATGGCGCCGGCTATTTCGAGCAAGTCCGCGGCATCGCCGCCTTCGTCACGCTGCAAGGCGTCGCCGAGGGGTCCGTCCCGCCCCGTCAAAGAGGCCTTTTCCCCCATAAGAATGCCCCCTTTTTTCAAGAACACCGCAACTGATTCTTGCCAACAGATTAACACTGCGGCTTCCGGTCTGTGCAAGACCTGCCGTGCCTTTTTTCACGGTTCATTTGGGCAATACCGGATTTGTTCTTTGCCGGCATTGCGCACCGCCGCACGATTGCCCTTTGACAGGGCCGACCCTATGTTGCGCCGCAACGCAATTTATCGAGGAAATCACATGCGCTATCTGCACACCATGATCCGCGTCACCGACGTCGATGCCTCGCTCGACTTCTACTGCAACAAGCTCGGCCTCAAGGAAGTGCGCCGCTACGAAAACGAGCAAGGCCGCTTCACGCTGATCTTCCTCGCGGCCTCCGAAGACGAGCAAAGCGGCATCGCCGACAAGGCACCGCTGATCGAACTGACCTACAATTGGGATCCGGAAGACTACAAGGGCGGACGCAATTTCGGCCACCTCGCTTATGAGGTCGACGACATCTACGCCACCTGCCAGCATCTGATGGACAATGGCGTCATCATCAACCGGCCGCCGCGCGACGGCAACATGGCTTTCGTCAAGTCGCCGGACGGCATCTCGATCGAGCTTCTGCAGAAAGGCCCGGCCAAGGCCAAGGCGGAGCCCTGGGCTTCGATGGCGAACACCGGAAGCTGGTAGCCGATCACGCTGTCTTGAGCGGACAATGCCAGGCTGACGGCCCGGTACCGTTTGGTTTTTCAGGGGCGGCGCCTATCTGTCTGGCTGAGGCGCCAGGCTTGGGCCGGCGCCCAGCCATGCAACAGGCGCTTGCCCAGGAGAATTCATGCCGACCAGCCATGCCGACGTCGCCACCGAACATGCCAGCCGCTACCTGCAGCAGCTGTGCAAGCACTGGGCGCACAAATTCCCGGTCGAGTTCGATCCCACCCACGGCACCATCGATCTCTCAATGGGCCGTACCGTCATGGATGCCAATGCGGCGACACTGCATATCACGGTGTCGACCGACGAAGCGGGATCGATCGAGCGCCTGGAAAGCGTTGTCGCCGATCACATCAAGCGCTTTGCTTTCCGCGAAGAACTGACCTTCGACTGGAAACCAGCACCGGCGGCATAGGCCGCCTACTTCCCACCGGTCTGAGCAGCCATCTCCAGCAGCGCCTGCACGGAGCGCCAGTTGCGTGCGGTGCCCGGGACTTTCAGCGTGCGCGGGATCAGCCCGGCAAACACCGATTTGCCCAGCCCGTCCGGCGCGTGCAAGTAGAGCACATCGCCCTTGATCTCGAAGCGTTCGGGGCCGGTGCACTTTTCGGTCAGTCGCGCCACCTCGTCCGCTGTCGGCTCGCGCTCCAGCACATAGGCATGCAGCTTGGTATGGTCCCCGGCAACTTCCGGGTAAGGGTTTTCGTTCACCAGCCGCTCGAACCATGAGAGATCGCGCACCATGATGCGCGAATAAAAACCCCATTTCTTCTCGAAGGCTGCTTCGATCTGTTTCGTCAGCGCGGCCGCGTCGCCCTTCTTCGCCCGGAACACGGCATTGCCGCTCTGCACATAGGTGGCGACATCGGAAAAGCCGAGATCCTCGAAGAACGACCGCAGCTCCGCCATTTTGACGATGCGGTTGCCGCCGACATTGATGCCGGAAAACAGCGCGACGAAGATTTTTCCTGCCTCCTTGCCGCTCATATGATGAACCCGGCCAATGTCTCGTTGTCGGTGATGTCCTGATACTGGACGCCCTCGGCCTCGAACTTCGCTTTGAGCAGATCGAAATTGCGGCGGTCCTTGGTTTCGATGCCGATCAGCACCGAACCGAAATTGCGCGCCGATTTCTTCAGATATTCGAAACGGGCGATGTCGTCGTCGGGCCCGAGCAGTTCGAGGAAGTCTCGCAGCGCGCCGGGCCGCTGCGGAAAGCGGATGATGAAGTATTTCTTCAGCCCCTCGAAGCGTAGCGCCCGTTCCTTAACGTCCGGCAGCCGCTCGAAATCGAAATTGCCGCCCGAAACCACGGCAACGATGGTCTTGCCCCTGATCTCCTTCTTGGAGAAATCCTTGAGCGCATCGATCGCCAGCGCGCCGGCCGGCTCCAGCACGACGCCTTCGACGTTGAGCATTTCGATCATGGTGGCGCAGAGCCGGTTTTCCGGGATCAGCCGCACTGTGTCGGCCGGAAAATCCTTGAGACGACGCAACGGCTCGCGGCCGATCTCGGCCCCCGCGGCGCCATCGACGAAATTGTCGCCCTTGGCGAGTTTGAGCCGTTTTCCCGCCGCAAGGCTTTCGCGCAGGCTCGGCGCGCCTGCCGGTTCGCAGAAGACGAAGCGTGCTTCCCTGCCCTGATCGGCGAAATAATGGGTGACGCCCGCGGCAAGTCCGCCACCGCCGACCGGCAGCATGACGATATCGGGCATGCGGGCGCCCGGCATCTGATCCGCGATCTCGTAGGCGACGGTTGCCTGGCCCTCGATAATGTCCTTGTGATCAAAGGGCGGCACCATATGGGCGCCGGAACTGTCGGTGAATTCCAGGGCCGCGCGATAGCAGTCGTCGAAGAAATCGCCGACCAGCCTGATCTCGATGAAATCGCCGCCGAACAGCTTGGTCTTGTCGATCTTCTGCTGCGGCGTCGTCACCGGCATGAACACGACGCCTCGCCTGCCGAAATGGCGGCAGACGAAAGCAAAACCCTGCGCGTGGTTGCCGGCGGACGCGCAGACGAACAGTTCAGCCTCGTTGCCGGCCGCCAGTGTCTTGCGGAAGAAATTGAAGGCGCCGCGGATCTTGTAGGAGCGGACCGGCGACAGGTCCTCGCGCTTCAACAGCACCCGCGCGCCGGTCTTTTTCGACAGATAATCGTTTTCCTGCAGCGGCGTTTCAGGGAAGATCTGGCGGATCGCGGCGGCAGCGGCAGCAACGCGGGAAGAGAAACTGTTCATCGGAAACCACCCTTGGGAAAGCCACCTTGTGTTGCACGCTGTCCGCGGACCTCTATCATTGATCGGGTCGCGCACGTTCGGTTGTTGAGCGCCGGGACAAGGTGCGGCGCGAGCCAGCCTATTGCATATCCGGCTACGTGGCGCCATCGTCCATCATGTGCGTCGTTCCGAGCGGAAATTTTGCGGAATATTTTCAGTTACTTGTGGGTACATTCTCATGCCCCTGGCATCAGGCGGCTTAAAATCGCTATCTCTGCGGGAATTGGAAGGCCGGCGGCGACGCCGCCATTTTGGCTTTCGCGCAACACTGCGATGGCCGTAGCGGGGCGCCGATCACATTTCGACTGGACATGACTTAGTTCTGCCGCACTCTGCCTGTCCGGGAGGTATCGTGAGGAT
>NZ_RZRK01000607.1:0-3733 GCF_003997835.1 Mesorhizobium sp. M7A.F.Ca.CA.004.12.1.1 | reverse complement strand
TGTCGGCGATAAGCTGCGCCACCGGGTGAATGCCACCACCGGTGACGGAAACAACCTTGCTGCGCTGTTCGGTTGGCTCGATGACGAGCGGGCCGCCCCAGCCGGTTTTGCCCTGGGTGATCCTTACGGCTTTGTATGTCTTGGCCATGATGTCCTCCCCGCCCTTACAGCTCGACGCCCTGGCGGCGTGCCATGATCGCGGTGATGCGTTCGGTCAGCATGCCCTTGAGCAGGATGACGACGAGGCCGACGATGGCGTACCAGATCGCCACCTTGACGTGGTAGCCGGCGACGACGACGCCCTTCTTTTCCAGCTCCAGCAGCGCGACGAGAATGCCGCCCCAGACGAAATACTCGCCGGGATTGATGTGCGGGAACAGACCGAGCGGCGGGTGCACATAGGACACGGCCGCGTCATAGAAGGCCGGCTTGTGCTTTTCTTCCAGGAACGATCCGAACGTATAGGCCATCGGATTGGTGAGGAAGAACACCGCCAGCAGCGGCAACAGCGTGTAGCGCGTCAGCGCGATCCGGCCGGCGCCGCGCGCCAGACCATGCACGCGCTCTTCACCGACCAGTTCGGTGACGGCGTAGAAGGCCGTCATCAGCACCACCAGCGTCGGAATGATGCCGGTGACGAAGCCGGCGAAGACCTCGCCGCCCTTCTGGAAGATGCCGATGAAATACTTGCCGATGGCGGTCAGCCAGCCGAGCTGCTCTTCCTGCTGGACGTCCTTCAGCTTTTCCTTGAACTGATCGACGGTGATCGGTCCGCTGTCCGCTTGTGCGAGGACAACGAGATGGTCGGAGGCATGCTCGACTGCGAGCTTGCCATGCAATGCGGCATCCGAGACCATGGCACCTGCGACATGCAGATTGTGCACGGCCATGTCGGCATGCTGCGCCAACAACGAAAATACAGACATTTCTCCTCCTTATGCCACCCGCCAGTTGATCCCAGTCGGTGCGCGGCGTCCTCTATCCCTCTGATTTAGAGCCCGAAATCCTCCGGCTCTAAGCCCTTGCTACATTCAAACCGGACAGGCCCGGCTTCTTCCCCGGCTCCGACCGTGTCTTGTCGATCTGCTCGATCGCTCGTTTCACGGCCTCGGCCACACCGGGTTCCCCCTCCCCCATGATTGCAGGGTTGGACCGGAGTTTATCGAGGGGAACACCCTCGAACTCTTCATGTCTTTTGAACTTGGTGAAGACGGAACGGCCGCTCATCACCATCAGGCGGCGCACGACCAGATCGGGCGTCACCACGACGAGCGCGATGGTGCCCTTGGCCAACCGGCCGCGAAAATTGCCGGCTCCGACGAAGCCGTCCTTGTACTGGTCGGTGACGCCCCTGAAGACATCCGAATAGTGCCGCATCTGCAGCCAGACGCCGAGCGACTGCAGCGCCCACACAATAACCAGCAGAAGCAGTCCCCACTGCCAAATCGCCATTCGGTTCTCCTCCCGAAGCCTCAGTTGAACCGCACCTTGGACCGGCGCGTGACAACAGCAAAGTGAGAACATTTGTTTCCGAGAATGTCAATATGTATGATATTGGCCTCGGCTGCGGTCATCCACAAGGGCGCTGACCGATTTCGGCGGTGCCACCGTTGTGCTAGGCTGACCGGGAAACAGGATACGAGGAACATGGATCTGCCCTTCAGGGACGAACTGGCCTTGATGCCCGATCTTCGCCATCGGCTGCGGCAGTTGCGCTGGTTCCGCGCCACCTTTCGCGGCAGCGCGAAGGTGGTCTCGGACACGTTCGGCGTGCGCTTCGAGATCGACGAGGCCAAACTCACCAGGGCCTTTCTGGACTGGGTCGAGATCATGGAGGCGCAGAAGCGCTTCGCCGCGATCGACCGCGCCGACTTCATCGTCTTTGCCGCCGGCCTCGTGCTGCGCGAGTTGATAAAACAGGCGCCGGCAAAAGAAATCTCCGGCCTCACCCAGCTGATCGAGACAGAAACGAACGCCGGCACGCTGGAAATCGTCCGCTTCTGGCCGGAGGGTTTCCTCTACACCAACTACTGCGTCTCGGTGATTTCGGCGATCCACGAGCAGGAATTCGGCACGGCACCCGGCATCGACAAATGCGCCGACGATTTGCGCACATGGTGGTCCTATCGCGAGAACGTGACCGAGATGCCGGCCTATGCGGTGGCTTTCCTCGACCGCTTTCTCGGCGCCGAGCCGAACTGGATCACCCCGGATCGCGCGCAGTCCCGGCAAGCCATGCAACGGGCGCTCGGGTCTTCCCGTGCGAGCGATGCGTTGCGCCAGCTTTGAGCCCGCTCTTCGCGCCCTCAAAACGCACGCGCTATTGAACATTTGACTTTTTGCCGATAGCGATGTGCGAAAATTGACTCGAGAGGGAAACGCGTGGCGCCACCAAGGCCTATTATTTTCGATTGCGACGGCGTCCTTGTCGACAGCGAGCCGTTGGCCGCCCGCGCCTATGAGCGCGTCTACGAAAAGCACGGCATGCCCGGTGTCAACACCAGCATCATCGCCCAATGCATCGGCATGAAGCAGTCCGATATCATCGCGAGGATCAAGGATTTGACCGGCCACCAGTTTCCGGCGGCGGCGGACGGCGACATCTGGGCCGAGACCAAGGTGCTGTTCTCGCAGGAATTGAAGCCGACACCGGGAATCACTGCGTTTCTGGAGACGCTCGCGGGCGACCGCTGTGTCGCCTCGTCCTCCTCCGTCGAGCGCATAAACCACAGCCTTGCCGTGACCGGGCTGGCGCGTTTCTTCGGCGATGCGATCTACAGTTCCTCGATGGTAAAGAACGGCAAGCCCGCGCCGGACATCTTCCTCTTCGCGGCGGACAAGATCGGCGCCAATCCCGTTGACTGCATCGTCATCGAAGACTCGCCCTTCGGCATCCAGGGCGCGGTCGCCGCAGGCATGACGGCGATCGGCTACACCGGTGGCGGCCATACCTATGCCGAGCACGCCGCGCGGCTGACAGCTGCCGGTGCCGATTTCGTCTGCGCCGACTGGCAAGAAGTTAGCCGGCAATTGGCTAGGTTTGGTGTGCCGGCCTAGTTTAGACGATACTTTGTGAATCCACGGCTGGCCCATTCGCCAGGCGGCACCAATGAGCCCACACGGAAGTTGAAGGACAGGACCCTCGTCGCATCGGCGTCGACTTCGCATCGGAAATTTAGGTTGTACCAGGCGTTTCTGGTGCTGAAGGCGGCCTGCGGAGGATTGAGAACATTGCCTTTGTCCAGCGTAATGGTTGGCACCCATTTGACCGTATAGTCGGCACTTTGCAGTTCCCGGCTGAGGACATTGCCGCAAAGGGTGGCCACGCGTTGACCGCGCGGGACATTCTCCATGGAGCTTGTAGCGAACGCATTGCCGGTTGCCCCTTGCGAGTAAAGCTTTCTGACGCCCGGAAGGCCGGAATAGATCGGTGATCCTGCAACGTCGTCGTTGGTGGGATTTGACCTTCCAGCATTCCCGATCGGCGCTTTGAAAGCTCTTGCGGGTTTGAACGTCATTGTCTTGGCAGGTTTGGCTTTGGGCTTTGCCTTTCCAGTCGAGGCTGGAGGCGCCGGCTTGTCGCCGATCTCAGCCGCCAATGGCTTTGGCGTCACGACGGCTTGCTTTTCGGCGGGTTGCGGTGCGGGTTCCTGTTTGTCCGGCTGCTGTTTGTCGGTTTCCTCGGTCGCCTGCTTCTCCTCGCTTTGCGCGGGCTTTTCGTCCGGCGCAGCGG
>NZ_RZRK01000606.1:0-3740 GCF_003997835.1 Mesorhizobium sp. M7A.F.Ca.CA.004.12.1.1 | reverse complement strand
GTTCGATATCCTTGTCGAGCATGCTCTCGATGCGCTCCTCGATTTCGTCGGAGAGCTTGTAGCCGTCGGGTCCGAACAGCTTGATGCCGTTGTCGTAATAGGGGTTGTGCGAGGCCGAGATCATGACGCCGATATCGGCGCGCAGCGAACGCACCAGCATGGCGACAGCCGGCGTCGGGATCGGGCCGAGCAGGAACACGTCCATGCCGGCGGCACAAAGACCGGCGACCATGGCATTCTCGATCATATAGCCGGAAAGCCTGGTGTCCTTGCCGAGCACGACACGATGTCGATGGCTGCCGCGCTGGAAGGAAAGGCCGGCGGCCATGCCGACCCGCATAGCGATTTCAGCCGTCATCGGAAACTTGTTGGCGCGTCCGCGAATGCCGTCCGTGCCGAAATAATTCCCTGCCATGCTAGTCAGCTTCCTCGACGTTTCTTCCCCGGCACGTCATGCCACAATTGGCCAGGGCGCTATGATCACATTGTGTGATTATACGTTACCAATCCTTAGAAAACCATTGTTGTGCACTGCACACACGTGGCCGCAACCTGACATGCCCAGACTGCCATGTTGCAATATACAAGTCATGCGAGCCTTTCAGCGCGGATGCACCAGGAAAATCTTGCTCTGAACCAGACAACGGACAACGATTTCATCACCTTATCGGGAGAAACCGGTTTTCGGCGATATATACGCCACTTAGCATCTGGCGCAACCGCCCGTTGAGCGATATTGATCTGCAGGGACGTATCATGGGCTGCTGCAACGGAGAAACGCTATGCTCATCCACCGACTTGCCACTTTGACCGGCCTCGCCGTCGCGACCTTGTTCCTGGCCGCGCCAGCCAACGCACTGACGATGGCCGAGTGCAGCACGAAATACAACGCCGCCAAGGATGCGGGGACACTCGCCGGCGCGACCTGGAACCAGTTCCGCAAGGCTCAGTGCGGCACCGACGCCGCCGCGACGACCGACGCCAAGCCGGCCGATACCACGAAGGCTGCCGAGACGAAGCCGGCCAAGGCAGCCAAGGCTGCCGCCGCTGCGGACGACAGCACGGCCAAGGGCCTGACGGCGAAGGAATGCAGCACCAAATACCAGGCGGCGAAGGCTGCCGGCACGCTGAACGGCATGAAGTGGAACGACTTCCGCAAGTCCGAATGCGCCGCCGGTGCATCCGCCGCTGCCGCCGCCAAGCCGGCAACCACCAAGGCTGCCGCGGCCCCCGCCGACGGCAAGGGTCTGAGCATGGCCGAATGCAGCACCAAGTATCAGGCCGCCAAGACGGCCAGCACGCTGAAGGGCATGAAGTGGAACGACTTCCGCAAGACCGAATGCGGCGCCGGCGCATCGGATGACGACACGGTGCCGGCCGCCGACGAGGCCAGCTACACCACGGAGCCGGCGAAGCCGACGACGGCTGCGCCCAAGGGCGTCAAGTTCCCGTCCGCGATCTCGGCGAAATATGCCAGCGAGACCCCCGGAAAGGGCCGCATGCACACCTGCCTCGACCAGTATTATGTCCTCAAGGACGCCAACGCGCTCGGCGGCCTGAAGTGGATCCAGAAGGGCGGCGGCTTCTACAGCCTGTGCAATGCCAAGCTGAAGGGCTGATCGCTTAGCCATAGTCTCCAAACAAAGGCCCGCGCATCGCAAGATGCGCGGGCCTTTTTTGTTGCGCGAAGACGCACGCTGCCTTGCTCGCATCTGCATGTCGCCGGGCTGCTGGCATCATCAATTCGCCTACACTGCCCACCGCCAAGCTCATCGGTAGTCCGTAAAGATTCTGGTTGAACATATAGAGAACAAACCATATACAAAAAGACGCCAAACTTATTATCAACCAGGAGGGTCTTATGCACGGTTTGAAATTGGCGGTATTGGCTGCGACCGCATTTGTCGCTTGGAGCGTCGCCCCCGCAAGCGCACTGACGATGAAGGAATGCGGCGAGACCTATCGAACAGCCAAGGAAGGCGGCACTCTGAACGGCATGGACTGGACGGCTTTTCGCAAGGAGAAGTGCGCGACATCAGCAGCGGACAGTGTCAGCGAGGATACGGTCAAAACCGAGCCGCAGACGAAAAAGGAAACCAGCGCGGCGGTCGCCCCCACTGTAGCGCCCGCGGGCGTGACATTCCCGACCACGCTGGCCGGCGAGTTCAAGACCGAAAAGCCCGCGAAGGCGCGCATGAAGACCTGTCTGCAGGGCTACCATGGCAACAAGGACGCGGGCACGTTGAACGGCCTTCGCTGGATCCAGAAGGGCGGCGGTTATTACAGCCTGTGCAATGCCAAGCTGAAGAGCTGAGCGACAAGGCATCTGAAGAAGAGAAGGCCTGCGAACCGCAGGGTTCGCGGGCCTTTTTGTTGCCTTCGAGGGCACGCCAGCGGCGACGTTGCCAATCTCCCCCCTTGCGGGGGGAGATTGGCTATCACCTAGGCTTTCGCCAATCGTCACCGTCGCAGATGCGAGGTCGCGGACAACTCCTCCTCAACGCCAAAAACAAAAAACGCCGCGGAGTAAGCCGCGGCGTTCGATGAAATCAGTGGTCAAGCTCAACTCGACGGCTGCGGTTCCATACCGCCTTCGGGCTCAGGACCCTTCTTTCGCCGGCCGCCGGACTTCGGCACGGCCGAGCCACGGCTCGGCGGCGTATCGTCGCCGAGGTCGCGCGCGGGCTTGTGGCCGGCGATCAACTGCTTGATCTCCTCGCCGGACAGCGTCTCGTATTCCAGCAGGCCCTGCGCCAGCGCGATCCATTCCTTCTTCTTCTTGGTCAGGATGGACTTCGCCGACGAATAGGCCTCGTCGATCAGGCGGCGCACTTCGGCATCGATGATCTGCGCCGTTTCTTCCGAGACGTTCTGCGTGCGGGCCACGGAATGCCCAAGGAACACTTCTTCCTGGTTGTCGCCATAGGCGACATGGCCGAGCTTGTCGGAAAAGCCCCAGCGCGTGACCATGGCGCGGGCCAGCTTGGTCGCCTGCTCGATATCCGAAGAGGCTCCGGAGGTGATGTTCTCCTTGCCGAACTTGAACTCCTCGGCGACGCGGCCGCCCATCATGATGGCGAGACGCGAGATCATGTATTTGTAGCTCATCGAATAGCGGTCGCCTTCGGGCAACTGCATGACCATGCCGAGCGCGCGACCGCGTGGAATGATCGTGGCCTTGTGCAGCGGATCGGCCGATGGCACGTTGAGCGCGAGAATGGCGTGGCCGGCCTCATGGTAGGCGGTCAGCTCCTTCTCGGCCTGGGTCATGGCCGACGAGCGGCGCTCGGCGCCCATCATGATTTTGTCCTTGGCGTCCTCGAATTCGGCCATGGTGACGAGGCGCTTGTTGCGCCGTGCCGCCATCAGCGCGGATTCGTTGACGAGGTTCATCAGATCGGCGCCGGAAAAGCCCGGCGTACCGCGCGCGATCACCTTGAGGTCGACATTGGGCGCCAGCGGCACGTTGCGCACATGCACCTTGAGGATCTTCTCGCGGCCGACGATGTCAGGGTTCGGCACCACGACCTGGCGGTCGAAGCGGCCTGGCCTGAGCAGGGCGGGGTCAAGCACGTCGGGCCGGTTGGTGGCGGCGATCAGGATGATGCTTTCGTTGGATTCGAAGCCGTCCATCTCGACCAGCAGCTGGTTCAGCGTCTGCTCGCGTTCGTCGTTGCCACCGCCGAGGCCGGCGCCGCGATGACGGCCGACAGCGTCGATTTCGTCGATGAAGATGATGC
>NZ_RZRK01000605.1:0-3741 GCF_003997835.1 Mesorhizobium sp. M7A.F.Ca.CA.004.12.1.1 | reverse complement strand
TCCTTGAAGGACGGGTCGCCGATCATCGAGGTGCCGCCGCCCATCAGCGCGATCGGCCGGTGACCGGTCTGCTGAAGCCAGTGCAGCATCATGATCTGGATCAGCGAGCCGGCGTGCAGGCTCTTGGCGGTGGCGTCGAAGCCGATATAGGCCGTCACCGTTTCCTTGGCGAAGATAGTGTCGAGACCGGCATCATCCGAAGTCTGGTGGATGAAACCGCGCTCGCTCATCGTGCGCAGGAAATCCGATTTGAAGGCAGGCATTTTTTCTTTCCCGAAAGCGTCCGGCCAGCGTGGCTCGGGTGTGCATGAACGCGGGCGTTTAGCATCCAAGCGCGATCAGCAAAAGTGGTTTCCGGTTTTGCGACTGATCGTGCGCCAGACAAAGGTCCAGCGATCAGCAAAAGTGGTTTCCGGTTTTGGTGCCCGCGCGGATGGCATTTGCGAATCCTTGCTTCGTCGTTTGGGCTGGCGTATTGAGGCGCCGCGCAGGGCAGGGCCTGAGGCGCCGCGACGGGGCCATCCCGCAGATCAGATCCGGAAAGCTCCGCGATGAACAGGAACTATCTTTTTCTCTTTCTGTTCAGCGTGCTGATGACTTTCAGCGGACTGGCGAGCCTTCCACCCGTCGACCGGGACGAATCCCGTTTTGTCCAGGCCACCAAGCAGATGGTCGAAACCTCCGACTATGTCGACATCCGTTTTCAGGATGCCTCGCGCTACAAGAAGCCGATCGGCATCTACTGGCTGCAATCGGCGGCCGTGGCGCTGAGCGGCGAGGGGGCGGCGGCGCCGATCTGGGTCTACCGCCTCGTCTCCATGCTTGGCATTGCCTTGGCCGTCGTCGGCATTGCCTGGACAGGCACCAAGCTGTTCGGGGCCAATGCCGGTCTCGCCGCCGGCCTGATGATGGCGGCGATCTTCGCCACCGCCTTCGAGGGGCGTGACGCCAAGACCGACGCCATGCTGCTGGCCTGCTGCGTGGCGGCGCAAGGCGCGCTCGCTCAGATCTATCTGGCATCGCGCCGCAACGAACCGGTAGCGGCCCATCTGCCGTGGATATTCTGGGCCGCTCAAGGCCTTGGAATCCTTATCAAGGGGCCGGTGGCTCCGCTGTTGTCGGTGCTGACGGTCGCCGCCCTGTTTGCCTTCGAGCGCGACTGGCGCTGGCTCCTGAAGCTGAAGCTCGTGCGCGGTGTCGCCCTGGTGCTGTTCATCGTGCTGCCCTGGGTCGCCCTCATCACTTGGAAGAGCGGCGGCGCCTTCCTCAGTGATGCCGTCGGCAAGGACATGATGGCCAAGGTCGCCTCGGGCGAGGAATCGCACGGCCTGCCGCCGGGCTTCTACATGCTGACCTATTCCTTGTTCATGTGGCCGTTCGGTCTGATCGCGGTTGGCGCCGGGCTGCAGGCCCTCAACCGGTTGCGCGACGATCCGCGGCTGCGTTTCTGCCTCGCCTGGTACATTCCGTTCTGGCTGGTGTTCGAACTGATCCCGACCAAGCTGCCGCACTATGTCCTGCCGGCCTATCCCGGCATGGCGCTGCTGATCGGTTGGCTGTTGACCTTGCCGCCCCAGGAGGCGAATGCGCCGCTCAGGCGCTGGCAGGATTGGTTGTGGTGGTCGACCGCATTCGGTCTTGCCGTGGTCAGCCTTGGCCTGGCGGCGGTCTGCGTCGGAGCGCCGATCTATCTCACCGGCGCCTTCTCCTGGTGGAGCATCCCGGCCGCCGCGGCGGCGCTGGCGGCAGGATATTTCGCTTTTTCGCGACAGCTGCAAGTGCCGCTCTCCCGCATCGGCACAATCGCCGTCTGCGCGGGCATCACCTATGGACTGTTGTTCGGCGTCATCGCGCCTTCGCTGAAACCGATCTGGCTGAGCCCGGCGATCGAGGCGGCGTTCCAGGCCAACAGGCCTTGCGACACCACGGTGCTCGCTTCGGCGGAATATCACGAGCCGAGCCTGGTGTTCCTGGTCGGCACCAAGACCGTCCTGACCGATGTCGATGGCGTCGCCAAGCATCTGCTCGGCGATCCTGCCTGCGCCCTGGCTCTGGCGCAGGTCGGCGACGAGCAGAAACTGAATGGGTTGCTGGCGGCGCAAGGCAAGTCGGCGAACCGCGTTGCCGAGGTCGACGGCCTCAACTATTCGTCGGGAGACAAGCTGTCGCTCGGCCTCTATCGTGTAACCCAGTGACGGCTCGCCGATGCCCATGACGGCGACAATGGGGTCGAATTTCCTATGCTGGTGAAATCACGCCCGCCCGTTTCGAGCCTGCTCCTTGGGGTAGGGCGCCGGTCGCTCGACAATTTTCGCGATACGATGCAGATCGCCAAAAGCCGCCTTGCCACCCGCCCGGCCAGATACCCGAACGTTTTGTGGTCGGTCTGGGTGCTGGTCTGGGTTTTGCTGACGGCGGCAGCGTTTGTTCGTCTCGACACCCCGGCCGGAATGCTTCACGGCAAGTGGTCGGCGGGATTTGCCCGGACTGCCGACTTTTTCACCCAGTTCGGCCTGGGTGGCTGGTATCTCATTCCCTCAGTGCTTCTGCTTGTCGCCGCCAACCTGACGGATTGGCGAAGCCTCTCGCGGCGCTCGCTGATGCTGCTCTACAACTGGACCTGCCTGGCTTTTCTGGTGCTGTGCGCCACCGGCCTGTCGGGGATCGCCGTCAATGTGCTGAAATATGCCATTGGCCGGGCTCGCCCCCTCTATTACGAGGACTTTGGCGTGCTGACCCTGCACCCCTTCGCTTTCGATGCGCGCTTCGCCGGCTTTCCGTCCGGCCATGGTACGACGATGGGCGCGGTGTTCGGGGTCGCTTTGCTGTTGTTTCCGCGGCGCTGGTACATCGCCCTGGCGATCACCGCTTGTATCGCCTCGACCCGTATCTTCGTTGGCGCGCACTATCCCAGCGACACCGTCGCCGGCTTCGGCCTTGGCTGCGGCTTCGCGCTCGCCTGCGGGCTGGTCTTTGCCCGGCTCGGCTTCATTTTCCGGCCGATGCCGTCGGGACTGCCGGTCCGCAAGAGAACGTTTCGGCTGATCGGACCGACAAGGAAGGCTGCCTGAGCATTCGAAGTTCAGTTGCCGTCCAGTCCGCCATAGGATCTGACCAGGCCGGCCATGCCGGGCGACTGGTGGTCTTCGCTTTCCAGCCCCTGTGCAACGCCGACGCGATCGGCGACCGGCCGGTTCTGGCTGACCTTCCACTTGCCGTGGATTTCGCTGATCTCGATTTCCAGCCCGATAATGCCCTTGATCTGCGACTGGATGAAGGGCTCCGGCGCATCGGTCACCGCCCAGGGTGCGGCGCGGGCGCCTTCCTGGGATATGGTCAGATCGGCGATCTGCTGCGCCAGCCAGTCCTGATCATCCATCACCTTGACGGTGCCGCGAACCTGCACGATGGCGTAATTCCAGGTCGGCACCACCTTGCCGGTCTCGCGCTTGGTCTCGTACCAGGACGGCGTCACATAGGCATCGCTGCCCTGGAAGACGATCAGCACGGGGGATGCCGGGTTGTCGGCCAACAGGCGCCATTGCGGGTTGGCCCGCGCCAGATGGGCGCGCAGCGTGCCGTTAGGCCCGATTTCCGCGTCGAGCAGGAACGGGACAGCGTTGGCGACCGGCCCATCGGGCCCGTTGGAAACCAACAGGCCCAGCGGATGCGTCCGGATCAGCCCGTGCAGGATTTCCGGCCGCGTTTCCCTGAAATGAGGAGGTTCGTACATCGCCGTCC
>NZ_RZRK01000604.1:0-3758 GCF_003997835.1 Mesorhizobium sp. M7A.F.Ca.CA.004.12.1.1 | reverse complement strand
CACCTGGTCTTTCCCGGCGGCAACGAACTGGTCGGTCCGCAGCGTGCGCCGTTCGGCATTGAGGCCGAGCCGCTTGGCTGTGATCTCGAAGCGCCGGCCGATCTGCCAGGCATAGGGACCGGCGCCCTTCATGCGTTTGCCCCATTCCGAATCGTAGTCCTTGCCGTCACGCATCGACCGGACCAGCGACATCACATGGCGGTAGCGGTCGGGATAATGACGCAGCAGCCAATCCTTGAAGATCGGGCTGACCTCCAGCGGCAGCCGCAGGATCACGTAGCCCGCTTCGCGCGCGCCCGCCGCACATGCGGAATCGAGGATGCGTTCCATCTCCGGATCGGTCAGGCCCGGAATGATCGGCGCCACCATGACCGACGCCGGAATGCCGGCATCCGAAAGCTGCCGGATCGCTTCCAGCCGCTTGGTCGGCGTCGACGCGCGCGGCTCCATGGTGCGCGCCAGCATGCGGTCGAGCGTCGTCACCGACAGCGCTACCTTGGCGAGCCCGCGTTCGGCCATGCGCGACAGGATATCGATATCGCGCGTCACCAGAGCGGACTTTGTCACGATGCCGACCGGATGGCCGCGCGCTTCCAGCACTTCGAGGATTTCGCGCATGATCCGGTATTGCTTCTCGATCGGCTGGTAGGGGTCGGTGTTGGTGCCGATGGCGATGGTGCGCGGCTGATAGCTGTCCTTCGAAAGCTCCTTGTCGAGCAAGCGCGCCGCATCAGGCTTGGCGAACAGCTTGGATTCGAAATCCAGACCCGGCGACAGGCCCATGAACGCGTGCGTCGGGCGGGCAAAGCAATAGACGCAGCCATGCTCGCAGCCGCGATAGGGGTTGATGGAACGGTCGAAGGAAATGTCGGGCGATTCGTTGCGGGTGATGATGGTGCGCGGCTTCTCTACCTGCACTTCGGTCTTGAAAGGCGGCAGTTCTTCCAGCGAATTCCAGCCATCGTCGAACACGTGCCGGCTGACTGGCTCGAACCGGCCGGACGGATTGATGCCAGCCGACCTGCCGCGGTTGCGGTCCGGGCGGACACGCATGCCGCTCTGCTCGACCATCGCGTTGGCCATCTCGGCTCTTCCTGCTCCGAAAGCTGCAATGTCGGCGCGCACGATCTGTTCCATTTTCGCCCGCTCCCAGGGACTGTCCGTGTTGTGTCGAATCGCTCTGTTCATGAAATTATTCCTATTTTACTGGTGGGAACAAAGCAAGAACTTTCTATGGTGCGATGCAAAAACTGGCGCTGTCCGGCGCTTTCCGCTATTCGGCTAAGGATGCTCAGTGTTCTCATCGAAACCCGCAATGACGAGGAGGGCCTCGCCCGCACGCTCGCCTCGCTGATTGGCGGAGCGGTCGAGGGCGTGGTGCGTGAAGTCATCGTCTGCGACACAGGCTCCACCGACCAGACGCATCGTGTGGCCGAGCATGCCGGCTGTCAGTACGTGACGGGCGGTGTCGCTGCCGGCATCCGCCAGGCCAAGGGGGATTGGTTGCTGCTCCTGGAGCCGGGCGCGCGGCTGGTGGAGGGCTGGATCGATGAAGTTGTCGCCCACACGGCCAGGCAGACCATGGCGGCACGGTTTTCGCGCACGCGAGCCAGTCGCACGCCATTCCTGGCCCGGGTCTTTTCGGGAAACCGCGCCTTGGCCGACGGCTTGCTGATCAGCAAGCGTCAGGCAGCTGCCGCGGCAAAGAGCGCCGGCAGTGCCGGGACCATCGCCCGCGGCCTCGCGACGAAGCGGCTCGACGCGGAGATCTGGATGGCGCCGGCCAAGCAGGAGCGCCGCTCGTCGACGTGATTTTTGCAGTTGCTCAGGTCATTGTGCATTGCACAAAATCTGACGCGGGGTTAGCTTCCGTTCAAGCGGGAATTGGGTTTGGACATGCCGAGAGGCGAGCACCGATGCGGCATCGGTGGTGCTCTCATAGCCGAGGACCCAATGAAGCTTTCAACCCCCGACACATCCGGCGCGGCCAGTCTCGAGGCCATTGCGCGCAACGGCAGCCTGCTGCGGCGCATCGCCGTACGTATTCCAACCTATCTGACGGACCTGCGGGAGAACCCTGCCTGGCTGCCGATGTTCGTGTTGGCGCGCACAATGCCCGGACGCCGCATGCATTGGCTGGGCGCAAAACGCGCCCGCCCGGTCGCCAATGCCGGGGATACGATGTTTGCCGGTGTCGAACGGGGAGCGGTCGTCGATGCGTTGCGCTCCGACGGGCTGTTCTCAGGCCTGGTCCTGCCGCCTGATATCCATGAAGAGATCGCCGACTTCGCCGGGCGCACGCCTTGCTTCGGCAATTTCGACCGCCGTCTCGAATTCATGCCGGGGGAACATGCCGAGGCCGAGAAACGCCTTGGCCGCTCGCTGCTCAGCGGGCATTTTTTCGAGCGCATCCTCGACTGCCCGGCGGCGCTTGCCATCCAGCGCGATCCGCTGCTTCTGGATATTGCCGCGCACTATCTCGGCGGCCAGGCAAAACTGATCACGACGCGCGTCTGGTGGAGTTTTCCAACCGGTGCGGCTTCGGACGCCGACAAGAACCTCGCCTCGCTCGGCAAGTATCATTTCGACCTCGATGATTGGCGCATGCTGAAATTCTTCTTCTACCTCAAGCCGGTCGACGCCGACACCGGTCCGCATGTCTATGTCAGGGGCAGCCACAAGCGCCGCAGCCTCAAGCACCAGCTTACCCTTCTGGTCGGTCATCCCGCGCAGCAGGTTCTGGATGTCTATGGCGAGCAGAGCCCGGTGACGCTGACCGGCGAGGCTGGTCTCGGCTTCGTCGAGGACCCCTTTGGCTTTCATATGGGCACCGTGCCGGCACGCACGCCGCGACTGATGATGGAAGTCGGCTTCGGCGTATCGCCGCCGTCGCGCCGACGGTTTCATGGCGAGCCGGTTATCCGCTGAGAGCTGCCTATCCGAAGCTCATCTCGACAGGTGTCCAGTGTGTGCGGCGTCTGGCTTGGCGCTGCGCCCTGTTTTCCGTATCGAAGTCAACGCGGACCGGCTCCTGGTTGAACCGTTCGCGGTCGTCCAGGGCGTTGATGATGACGATCGCCCTTGCATCGTCATCTCTGGCGATTGCGGCGACGTAGACACCGCACCGCCGGCAGATCAGATAGTCGGCCGTCCTCAGCCCGAACTGATATCTCCGCAATTGCGTCTCGTCCTTGACCGAGATGACCAGTCTGCCATTCGGATCGGCAACGGCGCGCGAACCATGTCTGACACAGAACGAGCATTGGCAAGCGCGAACTTCGGTTTGCGGTGGCTCGAGCTCGGTTGAAAATTCAAGGCGTATATTGCCGCAATGGCACCCACCGGTGTGCACGGTCATCGTAGCTGCCTTGTCGTGAACGGCGATGATCGCCTTCAGACAAGGTACTTTTCCGAGGTCCGGTTTGGAATGGGGTTTCAAAGGCGCCGGTGCTGTTTTGCCTGGCGAACGCGGCGTGGAACCGGCGCTTTGCCTCGGCTTTTACGGAGCCGATTTGCCGCGCCGCAAATGCTCGTCCAGGCGCGGCATGATCTCGACGAAGTTGCATGGCGTGTGCCGGTAGTCGAGCTGCGCTTTCAGGATGCCGTCCCACGCGTCCTTGCAGGCGCCGGGTGAGCCCGGCAGCACGAAGACGAAGGTGGCGTTGACGACGCCGCCGGTCGCCCGGCTCTGGATCGTCGAGGTGCCGATCTTGTCGTAGGAAATGCGGTGGAACACTTCCGAAAAGCCATCCATGCGC
>NZ_RZRK01000603.1:0-3758 GCF_003997835.1 Mesorhizobium sp. M7A.F.Ca.CA.004.12.1.1 | reverse complement strand
GCGAACGACCACGCGGTCATGCAGCGGGCGGAACTTCGACTTTGCCATTTTCGGATTTTTCCCTGGTGCGGATGTTGAGGGGTTTTTGTTAGCACTCGCGATGGACGAGTGCTAACGCGATAGTGAGGTAGGCTGTAATCGGGCACTCGTCAAGACGGACGAGGGCAGGCGAGGAGCTCTGGCCCCCTCCCCGTGGAACCCAACGCATACGCGGCATCCGTGTTGATGGCTGCGAGCCCCACATTTCCATTGAATTCGGCGTCATGACGCCAACTTGCGCGCGCCGCTTCCAAGTCGTCAATCGTGCTGCCGTCAGCACGAACATAGGGCTGCGCTTCACTTCCCGTCGAAGCCGCGGCAAGCAGCGTCGCCGTCAGCACGCTCCTTTGCAGATGCTTGCCAAAGGTGGACAGTGAGCGCACCTGCGCCGGGCTGTTGGTGCGAACGTAAGACGTCATTGACAACTCCTTTTTGCAAGTCGAGCCCCTTCTCCACCTTCGGCCGCCGTCGACGCGAAGAAGTCCGCATCGCGTTGAAGACGAGCTGCGAAAAAGAGAAAGATGTGTTTGATGGCTGCGGCCCCAACGGTGCCTTCAGATTTGAGATCACTTCCGCCGCGAGCGGCTGAAGCTCCTCGCAACGTCAAATCGAATCTGCTGCCAAGCCTCCAGGAAAGGAGAGCATTGCTCATCTCGCGCTTGTGCATGCAGTCAACCTTCGATCCGTGTTGCCACATCAAGAGCAAATGCCGTGCCAAAGCTCACTGGGAAGTGAACGCATGGCTCTCCCTGAAAACCTCACAAATCCAGCATGGTCAATTGTGCGGAACCCGACATGCGTCTTCTGCCACTGTCAGCTTTCGGACAGGCATGACGCGTTTCGCGCCGACCACCGGTCGATCGGTTTTGGGGCCGGTCTGTTCGCCTCATAAGAGCGCGTTACATTGCGTAGCGGTTTCCCGAGCGCCGCCACATGACACTGGACCTGCAGGTAGCACCGGCTTCTCATCCAGCCTTACTTTGGCCCCCTCGCGTATCAAATTCCCGCTGGCGAGCCCTGCTTTCATAGATCGCACCATGCCGGATGTCTGCTCTGGCGCCCGACCCGCTGGCACGATCTCGATCCGGCATAAGGGCGCAGCATCTTTGCAGGCCGTTTCATCCCGGCGTCCTGCTTGGCTGACAGACCGCACTTGGCGAGCGGTCTCCATGCTCTCTCCAAGGACCATCCCTGCGGCTGGCTTGTCGACCTATGGGCGGGTCCGGCCGCCCGAAACCCTCGCGCCATCAGCTTTTTTCCCCGCCGCCTGCGGCGGCTTCCTCGCGCCGCTTCGCTCACAAAAAAGCTGCCCGCTCGGGTCCTTCACTGTCGCTGCGGCCCTGTCGGATTCAGGCGGTCCTGACGCGCCCATTACGGTGCGCCATCGCAGGGGATGGTCCCCGGCGAAACCACAAAAGGAGACTTCGAAATGACCGCGATCGGTTACGTCAACAAGCAGGAAAACGGCGCCTACAAGGGCCAGTTCAAGACGCTCAGCGTCCGCGCCGACATCGATATCGTCCCCAACCAGGCCAAGAGCGCCGATAACCATCCCGACTTCCGGGTGCTTACGCAAGGGGTCGAAGTCGGCGCTGGCTGGATCCGCACCGGCGAGACTTCCGGCAAGGATTATGTGAGCCTGTCGATTGCAGCGCCGGAGTTCGGACCGCGCAAGCTCTACGCCAATCTCGGCCGCGCCGCCGGCCAGGACGATCACGACACCTACGCCATCATCTGGAACCCGGCCGACTGACCGGCCGAGATAAGAGCCTCGCGCCGCAGCCCCGGCGCGGGGCTCATTCCCAGGAGTTCCACCCAAACCCCGTCCGCCCTAAAGGGCGGCGAAAACTCTCCCCCGACTCTTCGCCCGTCCCCGAGACGATCTCCCTCGCCCATCGTCGCCCTCGCTTGTCCGAAGCGAAACGAGGATCATCATGGACGACGAAAACGAACGCGCGGCCCGCGCGAAAAAGGGCAGCCCGTTTCTCAGTACAGCCCAAGCCGCCTTCTATATCGGGCTCTCCCAGCGCACGCTCGAAAAGATGCGGCTCAAGGGCGGCGGCCCGAAATTCCGCAAGCACGGCCGCTATGTCCGCTATCACATCGACGAACTCGACCATTGGTCGAAAGGACACCCGCAGCACTCCATCGCCGGCGATGGCAAGGCCGGTTCCGGCCAGGGCGGCACGGGAGGCCGTTCATGAGGCGGCGCCCTTCCATCCATCTGATCGGCAGCCGCCTGAGGCGTGTTCGAGCCCGTAAGACGGTCGCCTTGGCCGCGGCCGGTCTCGGTCTTTTGGGCTTCACGGCGCTGGGAAAGCCCGCCCCTTGGCTGGTCTGGAACGCCTCGGCCAGCGCGCCGATCGGCCTTTACCGCATCGCTGCGGGAGCGCTGGCGCGTGGCGATCTCGTGCTCGTGCGCCCGCCTGAATACGCGGCGTATCTCGCCGCCGAGCGCAGCTATCTGCCTCGCAATGTGCCGCTGGCAAAACGTCTTGCAGCGCTGCCGGACGATAATGTCTGCGCCTTCAATGACGCCATCATCATCGGCGGCGACATCGTCGCGCGCCGGCTCAAAATCGACGCCGAAGGCCGACCTTTGCCATGGTGGAACGGCTGCCGAGCGCTCGGGGATAACGAGGTTTTCCTGCTCGGCAGCGACAAAAACCGCTCCTTCGACAGCCGCTATTTCGGGCCTGTTCCCACTCAAAATGTCATCGGGAGGCTCGTACCACTATGGACCGAGTGACCCTCCTCTTGTTGGGCATGATCGCCATTGCGCCATGCGCCTGTTCCGCCTCGACCGGCGCTGAGCCGGTCGCCATCTCCCAAAGTCCGCAGCTGCGAAAGTGGCAGACGTTGGTATCGGAAGCAAGCCGGCGCTTCCATATTCCCCAAGCCTGGATCTATGCCGTCATGGCTGCCGAAAGCGGCGGCAAGACAATGCGCGGCGGCCGCCCCATCACCTCCCCCGCTGGCGCCATGGGCCTCATGCAGGTGATGCCCGGCACCTATGAAGAGATGCGGGTCGAACACGGCCTTGGGCCTAACCCCCACGATCCGCGCGACAATATCCTGGCCGGCACGGCCTATCTCAGTGCCATGTATGACCGCTTCGGATTTCCTGGCCTGTTTGGCGCCTACAATGCCGGTCCCGAGCGCTACGACGAGCATTTGAAGCGTGGCAAACCGCTGCCAGAAGAGACCGTCGAGTACCTCGACCAACTCAAGGCGGCCGGAGTTTCGGCGGCCGACATCGAGGCGTTCGAAAGCCAATCTGTCGCTCCAAAGGCGCAAATCGCTCCTCTCGGACGGTCGCTGTTCTTCATTCATGACGGTGTTCACTCAGGCGTGCGAAACGGCGATCTCTTCGTGCCGCTCGGCAAGGACGGCGCGCAGCCGAAGGAGCCGGTGCGTTAGCCATGGCGGACGGGGGCGCGTCTGGCGGGGCTGGGCGCGTACGGCAAGATAAAGGTACCGCCTCCAGGAGGCGGTTAAATCTTTGTCTGCACATCGTTTTTCCGGGAGGCTGCCGCCGGTGCCAAGAGGGTTGGACGTGTAAGTGTCTGATTTTGCTTGATATGTCTGGGAGGCTCGCATTAAGGATGACGAGTTCAGGCCGAAGCTCGGCAAAATCGGGTCGCGCGGCTCGAAGGCCGGCAAACGCTATGCCGGCCAGGTTCGTGCGGCGATCAACCGGGCTGGCGGCCGGCATAGCG
>NZ_RZRK01000602.1:0-3761 GCF_003997835.1 Mesorhizobium sp. M7A.F.Ca.CA.004.12.1.1 | reverse complement strand
GCCTGATACGGTCTTCGAAGCGCTCGACGCCTTTCGTCGCGAACATATCGAGAAGGCAACCAAGGTGGCGACGCGAAAAGCCTCCGAAATGGCGCTGGAGGTCATCAACGGCGCAACGGAGTTGACCGTCGGCGGCTCGGCCGATCTGACGCATTCGAATCTGACGATCACCAAGGGCATGAACCGCATTGCACCGGGTGACTATGCCGGCCGCTACATTCACTACGGCATTCGTGAGCACGGCATGGCGGCCGCCATGAACGGCATCGCGCTGCATGGCGGTTTCGTGCCCTATGGCGGTACGTTCCTGTGCTTCGCCGATTATGCGCGCGGCGCGATGCGGCTCTCGGCGCTCATGGGCCAGCGCGTCATCTATGTGATGACACACGATTCCATCGGCCTCGGCGAGGACGGCCCGACGCACCAGCCGGTCGAGCACCTTGCGATGCTGCGTGCCACGCCTAATCTCAACGTCTTCCGCCCGGCGGATGTCATCGAAACGGCGGAGTGCTGGGAACTCGCGCTAAAGAGCAAGGACCGGCCGAGCGTCCTGGTGCTGTCGCGCCAGAACCTGCCGATGCTGCGTCGGTCGCACAGCGACGAGAACCGCTCCTGCCAGGGCGCTTACATCCTGCGCGAGCCGGCAAAGCACCGCGCCGTCACCCTGATCGCCACCGGCTCGGAAGTCGAGATCGCGGTTGCTGCCGCCGAAAGGCTGGAGACCGAGCATGGCGCCGCCGCCGCCGTCGTGTCGATGCCGTGCTGGGAGCTTTTCGAGGAGCAGGACAGCGCCACCCGCAAGGCCGTCCTCGGCTCGGCGCCGCGCGTCGCGGTCGAAGCGGCAGCCCGGCTGGGCTGGGACCGCTGGATCGGCGAGACCGGCGCTTTCGTCGGCATGACCGGCTTCGGCGCCAGCGCCCCTGCCCCCGACCTCTACCGGCATTTCAACATAACGTCCGAAGCGGTTGCTGCAGCGGCGCTGAAGCTCATCATCTAGGAGGATTCACAATGGCTCGCATCACCCTTCGCCAGCTTCTCGACCATGCCGCCGAGCACGGCTACGGCGTACCGGCATTCAACATCAACAACATGGAACAGGGCCTCGCCATCATGGAAGCGGCCAAGGCCTGCGACGCGCCTGTCATCATCCAGGCTTCGCGTGGCGCCCGATCCTATGCCAACGACATCATGCTGGCCAAGATGATGGAGGCGCTGACCGAAATCCACCCGACCATCCCGCTATGCATCCATCAAGACCACGGCAACAGCGAGGCCACCTGCCTTTCCGCGATCCGCCACGGCTTCACCTCGGTGATGATGGACGGATCCTTGATGGCGGACGCCAAGACGCCGGCCAGCTACGACTACAACGTCGCCATAACCGAACGCGTCGCACGCATGGCGCATTGGGTCGGTGCTTCCGTCGAAGGCGAACTGGGTGTGCTCGGCTCGCTGGAAACCGGTCAAAGCGAGGCAGAGGATGGCCACGGCGCCGAAGGCGCGCTTTCCCACGACCAGTTATTGACCGATCCCGATCAGGCGGTCGACTTTGTGACCGCAACCCAGGTCGACGCGCTGGCGATCGCCTGCGGCACCTCGCACGGCGCCTACAAATTCACCCGCAAGCCGGACGGCGACATCCTGGCCATGCAGGTGATCGAGGCGATCCACGAAAAGCTGCCCAACACGCATCTGGTCATGCACGGCTCTTCCTCGGTGCCGCAGGAGTTGCAGGACATTATCAACAGATACGGCGGCGAGATGCCCCAGACCTTTGGCGTTCCGGTCGAGGAGATAGAGCGCGGCATCCGCTACGGCGTGCGCAAGGTCAACATCGACACCGATTGCCGCATGGCCATGGCCGGGCAGTTCCGCCGCGTCGCGACGGAAGACCCGCGCGAGTTCGATCCCCGTAAATTCCTGAAGCCAGCCATGGATGCCTTGCGCGACCTTTGCCGGGACCGGTTCGAGCGTTTCGGTACGGCGTCCAACGCCTCGAAGATCAAGGTCATCGCCATGGACGAGATGGCGAAACGTTACGCCGCGGGAAAGCTCGATCCCCATATCGCCACCGCGAAAGCCGCCTGAGCAACAAACAGGAGACCTGTCATGAACAAGATCGACATACTGCCAGCGGGAACGCTCAAGGAAGGCAAGGAACGCTACAAGTCAGGGGTCATCCCCTACAAGAAGATGGGCTACTGGGAGCCGGACTACAGGCCCAAGGAGACCGATCTGATCGCCATGTTCCGGATCACGCCGCAGCCGGGCGTCGACCACGAGGAGGCGGCGGCGGCCATCGCCGGTGAATCCTCCACCGCGACGTGGACCGTGGTGTGGACCGACCGACTGACGGCCTGCGAGCTCTATCGCGCCAAGGCGTTCAGATCCGAGCCGGTGCCGAACACCGGTCCCGGAACCAAGACCGAGCAACAGTACTTCGCCTACATCGCCTACGACCTCGACCTGTTCGAGCCGGGCTCGATCGCCAATCTGACCGCATCGATCATCGGCAATGTGTTCGGCTTCAAGGCAGTCAAGGCGCTGCGGCTGGAAGACATGCGTATCCCGGTGGCGTACCTCAAAACCTTCCAGGGGCCGGCGACCGGTATCGTGGTGGAGCGTGAGCGGCTCGACAAGTTCGGCCGGCCGCTGCTCGGCGCGACGACGAAGCCGAAGCTCGGCCTGTCGGGACGCAATTACGGGCGCGTCGTTTACGAAGCGCTGAAGGGCGGCCTCGACTTCGTCAAGGACGACGAGAACATTAACTCGCAGCCCTTCATGCACTGGCGCGACCGCTTCCTCTACTGCATGGAGGCCGTGAACAAGGCGTCGGCCGCCACCGGCGAGGTCAAAGGACATTATCTCAACGTCACCGCCGGCACGATGGAGGAGATGTACGAGCGCGCCGAATTCGCCAAGCAGCTTGGCTCCTGCATCGTCATGATCGACCTCGTCATCGGCTACACGGCGATCCAGTCGATGGCCAAGTGGGCGCGCCGCAACGACATGATCCTGCACCTGCACCGTGCCGGCAACTCGACCTATTCGCGCCAGAAGAACCACGGCATGAATTTCCGCGTCATCTGCAAATGGATGCGCATGGCCGGCGTCGACCACATCCATGCCGGCACGGTGGTCGGCAAGCTGGAAGGCGACCCGCTCATGATCAAGGGATTTTATGACACGCTGCGCGAGGAGCGCACGCCGCAGAACCTCGAAACCGGGCTGTTCTTCGATCAGGAATGGGCCTCGCTCAACAAGGTGATGCCCGTCGCCTCGGGCGGCATCCATGCCGGCCAGATGCACCAGTTGATCCACTATCTCGGCGAGGATGTCATCCTGCAGTTCGGCGGTGGCACGATCGGCCATCCGGACGGCATCCAGGCAGGCGCGACGGCCAATCGCGTCGCCTTGGAAGCGATGATCCTGGCCCGCAACGAGGGGCGCGATTATTTGCGCGAAGGAACCAAGATCCTCGAACAGGCGGCCAGATGGTGCACGCCGCTGAAGGCTGCCCTGGAGACCTGGAAGGACGTCACCTTCAACTACGAATCGACCGACACGGCCGACTTCGTGCCAACCGCAACGCCCAGCTTCTAGACGAAAGGAACCGTCGTCATGATGACCAATCCGGGAAACAAGGTCACACAGGGGCAGTTCTCGTTCCTGCCCGACCTGACCGACGAGCAGATTTCGGCGCAGATCAAATACGCGCTGAAGAACCATTGGGCGGTCAGCGTCGAGTACACGGACGATCC
>NZ_RZRK01000601.1:0-3762 GCF_003997835.1 Mesorhizobium sp. M7A.F.Ca.CA.004.12.1.1 | reverse complement strand
CGCTGTCGCATGTCAGGGGCTGGATGCGCGAACGCCGCGTTGTCACCACCATGCCGTTCCTGCCCGGCCGAAATCGCCTCGTCCCGCAGCCGCTCGGCGTCGTCAGCATCGTGTCGCCCTGGAATTATCCTTTCCAACTCGCTGTCGCGCCGGTCACGGCGGCACTCGCGGCCGGCAATCGCGTGCTTATAAAACCTTCCGAATTGACCCCGGCATTCTCAGTGCTGCTGGCCAAACTCGTTGCCGAGCATTTCGCACCCGATGAGCTCAGCGTCATCACCGGCGATGCCGAGATGGGAAAGGCCTTCGTGTCGATGCCTTTCGATCATTTGCTGTTCACCGGCTCGACCGCGGTCGGACGCCAGGTCGCGATCGCCGCGGCCGCCAACCTGACCCCGGTCACGCTCGAACTCGGCGGCAAGTCGCCGGCAATCTTCGATCCGTCCTGCGATCTCGATGCGGCGGTATCCAGCATTGCCTATGGCAAGCTCTTGAATGCCGGGCAGACCTGCATCGCGCCGGATTATCTGCTGGTGCCGAAGGGGCAGGCAGGCACGGTCGCTGTCAAGCTCGCAACGGCGATCGCGAAGCTCTACCCGACCTTGCGCGACAACCCCGATTATACCGCCATCATCAGCGACCGGCACCACCAGCGCCTGCGCGACATGATCACTGAAGCGCGTGACGCAGGCGCCGATGTCACCGAAATCAACCCGGCCGGCGAAGAGCTGGGTGCCAAAAGCCGGAAGCTGCTGCCGACTCTGGTCCGCAACGCCGGCGCAAACCTGCGGCTGATGCGCGAGGAGATTTTTGGGCCGGTGCTGCCCATCGTAGAATACACCGGGATCGACGAGGCGATTGCCGATGTGAACGGAGCGGAGCGCCCGCTGGCGCTCTACTGGTTCGGCCGCGACAGCGGCAATCGTCAACGCATCCTGCACGAGACTATTGCCGGCGGTGTCACCATCAACGACTGCATGCTGCATCTGGTACAGGAAAACCAGCCTTTCGGCGGGGTCGGCGCCAGCGGCATGGGCGCCTATCACGGCGAGTGGGGATTTCGGACGTTCAGCAAGGAGAAGCCGGTTTTCACACAGTCGCGGCTGAGCGCCGGAGCCTTGTTGCGCCCGCCCTACGGCAAGACGTTCGAGCGGCTCTTCAGCCTCCTGCGTCACATCACCTGATCGAGCGAGCGCAGCCTCCGGTTCGTCGTGCCATGCAGCGCCGGCGCATTAAGACTATCTTCACCACGGTGCGGCAGGGTCCTCATCCTGCGGTGATGTCTTGAGTACCGCGGCGCCACAAGCGCCCAGGCAACAGACCCGCGCCTCTTTCGGGGTGCGGGTCATTCCCGCTCGATCTCTTACCCTTGGCTAGCCGAGGAAATCGGCCCGGTGCGGCGTGAAGCTGTCGACCAGCCGCCCTGCTTCCAGGGCCTTGACGCCGTGCACCAGACCGGACGGCACAATGAAGCTGCCGCCGGTCTCGATGGTTTCGGTCCTACCGTCGATGGTCACCTCGAAGCGGCCTTCGGCGACATAGCTTGCCTGGACATGCGGGTGCGAATGCAGGGCGCCGACGCCACCCTTGTCGAAGCCGAATTCGACCAGCATCAACTCGTCGGTGTGCAGGAGAACGCGCCGCCTGTTGCCGTCTGGCGTCTTCGTCCAGGCGCCCTCGCCGGCTTGCGCGAAAATCTTTGCGGTCATCGTTGTCTCCTCAGAGCAATTCCAAGAAAAGTGTGAAACGGTTTTCCGCCCGGAATTGCGTCAAAACCTAGCGCGCCAGCCAGCCGCCATCCACCGGCACCACCGCCCCATGCATGTAGTTCGACGCCGGCGCCAGCAGGAAGACGGCGGCGTCGCCAATGTCGCCCGCCTCGCCCCAGCGGCCGGCCGGGATACGCGCCAGGATGGCGGCGCTGCGGTCGGGATCGGCGCGCAGCGCCTGCGTGTTGTTGGTCTCGATATAGCCCGGCGCGATGGCGTTGACGTTGATGCCCTTTGCCGCCCATTCGCAGGCGAGCAGACGCGTGATGCCGAGCACACCGTGCTTCGAGGCAGTGTAGGACGCAACGCGGATGCCACCCTGGAAACTCAGCACGGAGGCAATGTTGACGATCTTGCCCTTCCGCTCAGCTGCCAAGGCACGCCTTGCAAAGCTTTGGCAGAGCAAAAAAACCGTTTTCAGGTTGACGTCCATGACGTCGTCCCAATCGGCCTCGCTGAGATCGACGGCATCGGCGCGGCGGATGATGCCGGCATTGTTGACCAGCCCGTCGAGCGGACCGCTTTCGTCCCAGATCCGGTCGTGCAACGGGCCGGCGGCCGAAATGTCGGCAAGGTCGGCGCTGACCGCCTCGAATTGCCCTCCCAGCGCGGCGACCTTGTCTGCCGTATCGTCCATCGACGAGCGGCCGACGCCGACCACCGCGCCCCCGGCGCGTACGATCGATACGGCGATGCCCTGGCCGATGCCGGTGTTGGCGCCGGTGACCAGGAAACGTTTTCCGGCAAGGCTGAAGGGGTCGCTCACCGCAGATCGCTCAACGCCACCGGGTCGACATCGGTATAGTCGACATTGTCGCCAGCCATCGCCCAGATGAAAGCATAATTGGAAGTGCCGGCGCCCGAATGGATCGACCAGCCCGGCGACAGCACCGCTTCCTCGTTGCCCATGACGATATGGCGCGTCTCGTCCGGCTCGCCCATGAAGTGGAAGACGCGTGCCGTCTCCGCCAGGTCGAAATAGAGATAGGCCTCCATGCGCCGGTCATGCACATGGCACGGCATGGTGTTCCACACCGAGCCCGGCGCCAGCTGAGTCATGCCGACCACCAGCTGGCAGGTCTTCACGCCGTCGGCATGGATGAACTGGAAGATCGAACGCTCGTTGCAGGTGTCCTTGCTGCCGAGATCGAGGCGCTTGGCGTCGCCGATGCGGATCAGCCGGCTGGGCCAGGCCTGATGCGCCGGCGCGCTGAGCAGATAGAATTTGGCCGGCGCATCTGCATCGGCCGACGCGAACGACACATCAGCGATGCCCATGCCGAGATAGAGCATGTCGCGCGCCTGCAATTCGAAGGACTGGCCGCCGGCCTTGATGACGCCTGCACCGCCGATGTTGACGGCGATCAGCTCGCGACGGTCGAGAAAGTTCTTGGTGCCGGTCGGCTTGATCGTTTCCAGTTGAAGCGCGGCGTCCGTCGGCACGGCGCCGCCGACGATCATGCGGTCGTAATGTGTGTAGGTCAGGCTGATGCGGCCGGGCTGGAACAGGCCGTCAATGTGAAAGTTGTGGCGCAGCTCATCGGTTCCCATCGCCGCGGCGGCGACCGGGTCGATGGCAAAGCGGGATGTATAGTCGGTGTGGCTCTGGTTCATTTCAATCCTGACTTGAGATGGGTCATTCGCCGGCGGCGGCCTTGACCGAACTGGAATAAAAAGCCTGACGCGCATGCAGGCGTTCGCGGTAACGCTGCTGGCTGGCGGTGAGGTGCGCGCGCATCGCCTCTCGCGCGGCCTCGGCATCGCCAGAGGTAATGGCGTTGAGGATCACCAGGTGCTCGCGCTGCAGTCCGCGCTGGTAGCTATCGGATTGCGCCAATTCGGTCGACCAGGGCGAAGTCACGTCGCACGGGATGGCGCGCCGGCCGAGCACGTCGAGCATCTCGACATAGAATGGGTTGCTGGTGGCGCTGGCGATCGCGCGATGGAAGGCGAGGTCGGCCGGCGCGCCATCCCGTGCGACGTGACTTCGCCC
>NZ_RZRK01000600.1:0-3781 GCF_003997835.1 Mesorhizobium sp. M7A.F.Ca.CA.004.12.1.1 | reverse complement strand
GCATACGCCAGGGTTGGGATCATCTGATCGGCTCCGACGGCATCTTCGTCGGCATGACAGGCTTCGGCGCCTCGGGCACGATCGAGCAACTCTATCCGCATTTCGGCATTACCGCCGAAGCCGCGGCCAAGGCGGCGGAAGCCCGCCTGCATACAAAGTAGGTTCAAGGTTCGGCGAAATCGCGATAAGGCGGTTTCGCCGGGCTGACCCAACTTAATCGATTTAAATCCACGTCGCTGCGGCTGGATTCTTTCTGCTTCCGCCGCTATGAAACTGCGGACCCCTCGTCCGCCCTCCAACTCCCAGGGAGAGAATTATGACCGTCAGAGTTGCCATCAACGGATTTGGCCGCATCGGCCGCAACATCCTGCGCGCCATCCATGAATCCGGCCGCAAGGACATCGACGTCGTCGCCGTCAACGACCTCGGCCCGGTCGAGACCAATGCGCATCTGTTGCGCTATGACAGCGTGCATGGCCGCTTCCCGCATGAAGTCTCGGTTTCCGGCGATCAGATCACCGTCGGCAAGGAAACGTTCAAGGTCACCGCGATCAAGGATCCGACGCAGCTACCGTGGAAGGAACTCGGCATCGACATCGCGCTCGAATGCACCGGCATCTTCACCGCCCGTGACAAGGCAGCGGCACACCTGACCGCCGGCGCCAAGCGCGTCATCGTTTCGGCCCCTGCCGAAGGCGCCGACCTCACCGTCGTCTACGGCATCAACCACGACCAGTTGACCAAGGATCATATCGTCATCTCGAATGCCTCCTGCACCACCAACTGCCTGGCGCCGCTGGCAGCCGTGCTGCATGAGACGGTCGGCATCGAAAAAGGCATGATGACGACGATCCATTCCTACACCGGCGACCAGCCGACGCTGGACACCATGCACAAGGATCTCTACCGCGCCCGCGCCGCTGCCCTGTCGCAGATCCCGACCTCGACGGGTGCCGCCAAGGCGATCGGGCTGGTGCTGCCCGACCTCAAGGGCAAGCTCGACGGCATCTCGATCCGCGTGCCGACCCCGAACGTCTCGGTCGTCGACTTCAAGTTCATCGCCAAGCGGTCGACCACGGTGCAGGAGATCAACGACGCGGTGATCGCCGCCTCCAACGGCAAGCTCAAGGGCATTCTCGGCGTCACCCATCATCCGAACGTGTCGATCGACTTCAACCACGATCCGCGCTCCTCGATCATGGCGCTCGACCAGACCAAGGTGATGGACGGCAACTTCGTGTCGGTGCTGTCCTGGTACGACAATGAATGGGGTTTCTCCAACCGCATGGGCGACACATCGGTCGCCTTCGGCAAGACCATCGCCTGATCACAAGCTCTCTTTTCGAGACTTGGAACGCCCGGCTTTGCCCGGGCGTTTTTCATGAGCGCAGCTTGCGCCTTCCCAATTTGTGTCCTGCGCGCCAAAACATCCGAAAATCAGCGGCATAGGCCAAAAAGCCACCCTGCCGCCTTGCACTGGTCACGTCTTCGCCCCACTCTCTCGCAAAGCAGGAGACAGACGAATTTGAGGGGCTGATTTCAGGATGGAGCATGCGATCTATCTCGTCACGCTGGTCGGCACAGCGCTTGTCGTCGCCGCCGCGTTTTCGAGCCTGATCGCCTTCCGCTTCGGCGCTCCTCTTCTGCTCCTGTTTCTCTGCATTGGCCTCGCCACCGGCACCGACGGACTCGGCATCCAGTTCGACAACGCCCGCATCGCTTATTTTGCCGGCTCACTGGCGCTGGCCGTCATCCTGTTCGATTCCGGTTTCGGCACGCCGCTCAACGCCTTGCGGCAGGCTGCGGGCCCGGCTTTGTCGCTGGCGACCTTCGGCGTGCTTGTCACCACCGGCCTGTTCGGCGTCGCCGCCCATTATCTGCTCGATCTCACCTGGCTGGAATCCTTCCTGCTCGGGGCTGCCGTAGCCTCCACCGATGCGGCGGCCGTGTTCTTCCTGCTGCGCGCCGGCGAGATCAATCTGCGCGAACGCGTGCGCTCGACGCTCGAGGTGGAATCCGGCACCAACGACCCGATCGCCATCTTCCTGACCATCACGCTGGTAGAGATCATCGCCGCCCACGCCAACCCCGAAACCAATGTCCTGGTCACCAGCCTGTTCCTCGGCTTCCTCCTCAACATGGGCCTTGGCGCTGTCGTCGGCGTGCTCGGCGGCCTCGCCATCGTGCGCCTCGTCGACCGGCTCAATCTCGACCACGGCCTGCTGCCGATCTTCGTGCTGACCTTGTCGCTGATGGTGTTTGCAGCCGCCGGCGCCATTGGCGGCTCGGGCTTCCTGGCGGTCTATATCGCCGGCCTCATCTCGGGCAATTCCGATATCCGCGCCGTCACCATCCTCAAGCGCTTCCAGGACGGCATGTCATGGCTGGCACAGATCATCATGTTCCTCATCCTCGGCCTGTTCGCGACGCCGTCGCAGTTCCCGGCGATCATGGTGCCGGCGGTGCTGCTCGGCCTGTTCCTGATGTTCATCGCCCGTCCGATCGCGGTCTGGCTCTGCCTGATCCCGTTCCGTCTGCCGCGCCCCGAGGTCGCCTTCGTCTCCTGGGTCGGCCTGCGCGGCGCGGTGTCGATCCTGCTCGCCATCACCCCGCTGCTGGGCGGGCTGGAAAACGGCCGTGTCATCTTCAACACCGCCTTCATCATCGTACTCGTGTCGCTGGTCATCCAGGGCTGGACAGTCGGACCGCTGGCGCGCCGCCTCGGTCTGATCGTGCCGGCACGGCTCGGACCGCTGGACAAGGTCGAGCTGGAACTGCCGGGCTCGGCCCATCACGAGCTTCTTGCCTATCGCGTTGCACACGGCAGCCCGGTGGCGCGCGGCGAGCGCATCCCACGCTGGGCGCGACCCTCGCTGGTGTTGCGCGACGGCCGCTCGATGCGCTTCCAGGACATGGGCCGGCTCGCCGCCGGCGACCAGGTCTACATTTTCGTGCCGGACCGCTATCCGCGCCTGCTCGACAAGCTGTTCGCGAGCCGTGCAGTGGTCGATCCCGAGGATGCCGATTTCTTCGGTGCCTTCGCCGTCGACCCCGCGCGCTCCGCCGCTGAACTGGAAGCGGCCTATACGCCAGGCCTGACCGAAGCGGAGCAAAAGCTCACCGTTGGCGCGCTGGTCACGGCGCGGCTCGGCGGCCATGCCGAATACGCCGACCGCGTCCTGCTCGGCCCGATAGAACTGATCGTCCGCGACGTCGACGACAAGGGCAAGATCATAGGCCTCGGCCTCTCGTTCGAGCCGACCGCGCCGGTGGCGCGGGTGCCGGTCTTCCTCAGCGCCGGCGAAATCGGCGATCGTCTTTCCGCCTTCATCCGCAACTGGCGCAAGCCGACCGAGACGCAGGAGGCCGAGGCGCGGGCGGACGAAAAGCAGGCCCCGGAGCCAGCGCCGGAAAAGGCAGCAACCGAAAGCTGACAAACCCGCTATTGAGCGCTGCCATTCATCCGCCCCGCCGGTGCAAGATCGTGCCCACTTCAAAATTTCGGTTCGAGCGCGCCCTAAGCCTTGCATCGACACCGATGCGGGGTATGGTCCCCCGGTTTTTCGCGAAAGGAACCCCGCATGGCCGCCTTCAAGACACTCGACGATATCGGCAACATCAGCGGCAAGCGTGTGCTGGTGCGCGTCGACCTCAACGTGCCTGTCACTGAGGGCAAAGTCACCGACACCACCCGCATCGAACGCATCGCGCCGACCATCGCCGAGCTGTCAGGCAAGGGTGCCAAGGTCATCCTGCTCGCCCATTTCGGCCGACCCAAGGA
>NZ_RZRK01000005.1:0-24343 GCF_003997835.1 Mesorhizobium sp. M7A.F.Ca.CA.004.12.1.1 | reverse complement strand
GGCTGGAGGTGGTGCGCGGGCGTCTTCTGGCTAAAGTCGGATCGTGGATGAACGCGCGGTTGGCACCGGTTCTCCTGACCGCATCCGTGGAATATGCCGCCTCGGCGCCCGGTCATGCCAACGCCCGTCCGCTACGCGACCTGGATCAAGTGCGGAATTTCTTCACCAGCCCGAGCATCTTCCCGATTCTTGACGCGCCTTGGGCACCGTTGTTTTTCGCCGCCATATTCGTCATGCACCCCTGGCTGGGCTGGTTGGCGCTGTGCGGCGGGATTGTCCTCTTTGCGTTGGCGTTGCTCAACGAATACGTCACACGCAAACCATTGACCGAGGCTGCAAATGCACAGTCGCGGGCATACGTGCAGGCCGAGGCGACGATCCGCAACGCCGAGGTCGTCCAGGCGATGGGTATGCTAAAGCCGCTGATGGAAGGCTGGAAGGCACAGCAGGACGAGGCGAACAAAGGACAAGTCCTTGCCGCTAACCGGGGTGGGGTCATCGCGGCCATCGCGCGTTGTCACCGGCTGGCCCTGCAAATGGCCATACTCGGCCTCGGTGCCTATCTGGTTCTTCGCAACGAGGCCTCGCCCGGTATCATGATCTCCGCCTCGATCCTGATGGGCCGCGCATTGTCACCGGTCGAGCAAGCGATCGGCACCTGGAAGGCGACGGTCGGAGCCCGTGCCGCTTACCGGCGCCTCACCGCGGTCGCCGGACAGCACCGGGAGGCCACACCGGTCCTGCCACTGCCCCGTCCGAAAGGCAGGTTTGAGGCCGACAACCTTGTGCTTGCCCGGCAGGGTGGCGAGCACATCCTCAAGGGGATCAACTTCCGCCTCGAGCCGGGTGAAGCGATGGCGTTGATCGGTCCGAGCGGGGCTGGCAAGACGAGCCTGGCGCGCATACTCGCCGGCGCCTGGCGCCCGTCCGCGGGGCGCGCCTTGCTGGACGGAACGGATGTTGCCCAATGGGCGGCGGAAGACCGTGGTCGTCATGTCGGCTATCTGCCGCAGGACATCGAGCTCTTCGCCGGCACCGTGTCCGAAAACATTTGCCGCTTCGCGATGCTCAACCCGGCGGTCTTCAACAAGGTGGTCGAGGCCGCGCAGTTGGCGGGAGTCCACGAGCTGATCAAAGGACTGCCGAAGGCGTACGGCACCGAAATCGGCGAAGCGGGTGCGATACTGTCGGGCGGGCAGCGCCAGCGCATCGGGCTGGCGCGGGCACTCTACGGCGACCCCGCGCTGCTTATCCTCGACGAACCCAATTCCAACCTCGACAGGGAGGGCGAGGAGGCATTGATTGCCGCTCTCGGCGTGGCCAAGGCGACGAATACGACCGTTATCCTTATCGCGCACCGCGCCAGCATTTTGGACAAGGTAGACAAGATACTGGTCCTCAACAGGGGTCAGCAAGATCTCTTCGGGCCGCGCGACCATGTCTTCAACGAACTCGCCAGCCGTGTCGGCAAGGTGGCCCATCTGCCCAAGGCGGCCCAGTTGCCAGCCCTTGAAGTGGTGAAGGAAATCAAAGAGGTCAAGGAAGCATGAGCCGCCCCCCCGAATTGAAGGTCGTGCCGCTGCCCCTCGCGCCGCCCTCTCTCCTGGAGCCGCAACCCCTCCGTCTCACCGGCGTGACGTGCACCGGCTTCGCGATCATGTTCCTGTTCTTCGGCGTGGCCGGGGGATGGGCGGCCCTGGCGCCGCTGGACAGCGCTGCGGTGGCGTCGGGCGTGATCAAGGTCGCCGGCGACCGCAAGCTCATCCAGCACCTCGAGGGCGGCATCATCGCGGAGTTGAACGCCGCCAACGGGGATATCGTCAAGGCGGGCAAGATCCTCGTCGGGCTCGACGACACGCAGGCAAAGGCGCAGCTCGACCTGATCCAGAACCGGATAGCAACGCGTGAGGCGCTGGCCGCGCGTCTCAGGGCCGAGCGTGACGGCAAGACCGAGATCGAGTTCAATCCGGCGTTGCTCGCAAACCCCGCGATCGCCGTGAAGGACGCGGTGGCAGCACAGCGTGACGTGTTTACAGCGAAGCACCACAATCTGAAGGACGAGCAGGAAATTCTCGGCCAGCGCCGTCACCAGGTCGAGGAAGAGATAACGGGGCTGGAGCAGCTTATCGTCACGGAAGACAAGCAGATCGAGGCAATCGAGGGTGAAAGCAAAGACCTTGAGGGTCTGCTCAAGAAAGGGCTGACCACCCGCGAACGGAACTTGTCGCTCAGACGCCAGCAGCGGGAGATCGAGGGCGAGCGCGCCACCAATGTCGCGGCAATCGCCCGTGCCGGAAGCGCCATGGCCGAGATCGACATGCAGATCCTGAACCTCAACACAGTGCGCCTGAACGAGGCCGTCGACGAGTTGAGCAAGGTCGAGGCGGAGCTGTTTGACCTCGGACAGCAGGAGCGTTCCGCCAGGGACGTGCTTAGCCGTACCAACGTTGTCGCGCCGGTTGACGGCATCGTCATGGACTTGAAGGTCCATACCGCGGGCGGTGTCGTGAAACCCGGTGAGACATTGATGACGATCGTACCGCTCGGACAACAACTCGTGGTCGAGGCTATGGTCAAGCCGGAGGATGTCGAGACGATCGCACCCGGACAGCTCGCGCGCGTCAGCTTCCCGGCCTTCGCCCGCTACAACCTGCCGCCGCTCGAGGGCGTCGTGGAGATCGTGTCGGCTGACCGCATGGTTGAGGAACGCAGCGGCGCACCTTATTTCGCGGCGACAGTTGTGATCGACAAAAGCGAACTCGGCAAGCTGGAGGGCCGCAAGCTGCTGCCCGGCATGTCGAGCGAGACGATGATCCGGACGGGGGCTCGCACCGTGCTTTCTTATCTCGCCGAGCCGATCACGCAGAACTTCCGCCGGGCCATGCGGGAAAAATAGCAGTAGGCCGCTGAACCGGATTCAGGAAAGCAGCATTCGCCCGGCCGTGATCGCCAGGAAGAACGCAAAGGCAAGCTTCAGGTAGCGCGGGTTGAGCGCGTGGGCGAGCTTGGCGCCCAAGGGTGCAAACAGAAAGCTCACCGGCGCTATGATGGCAACCGCCGGCAGGCTGACGTAACCCAGGCTGAGCGGAGGCCTGCCTGCAATTGCGAGACCCGACCAGATGAAGCCGGCCACCGCTGGAAGCGCGATAAGCAGGCCAAGCGCCGACGATGTGCCGACGGCCCGGTGCACCGGAAAGGAGAAGCTGGAAAGCGTCGGCACCGACAATGTGCCGCCGCCAATCCCCATGAGCGAAGAGACAAAGCCGATCACAGCAGCGATCGCGCGGTTGATCCAGCCGCTTTTCGGCAGGTGATCGGAGATCACGAGGTGCTTCGGCAACGCCATGTTGACGGCCACCAGCAGGCCGACGACGCCGAAGACCAGCCGCAAGCCGGCGCCCGGGATGAATTTCGACATGATGCCACCGACGAGGGCACCGACGAAAATGGCCGGGCCCCACAGATTGAGCAGAGGCCGATCAACGTTGCCGCGCCTGTTGTGTGACCGCATCGATGAGATCGAGGTGGGGATAATGACCGCAAGCGACGTCGCCACCGCCAGATGGCTGATCACATCAGGAGAAAACTGGAACAGGCTAAGCACCCAGAACAGCACCGGGACGATGACGATACCGCCACCGACTCCCAGCAGGCCAGCCAGCACGCCGGACGCCACGCCGGTCATGGCCAGGCCGGCGACCAGCATTGCAATCGTCAGCTCGTCGAAAACCGACGTGTCGAATCCGAAGTCCACTATGATTTCCCTTTGATGGCCGCGCCCGTCCGCTGCAGCAACCCCGATGCAGGTCGTTCCGAAATGCGTAACAGTTTTTGGGATGCGCTTTGGCTAGTGGCGCACCATCCCGGCGTCGACATTGAGCGTCTGGCCGGTGATCCAGCGCGCATCGTCGGAGGCCAGGAACGAGACCACGTCCGCGATATGTTCCGGCTGCCCTTTGCCTTTCATCGCCTGAAGCATCTCGACGAAGCCGAACGCCTCGTTGTGCGGGCTCGCCTTGACGCCGTCGCTCTCGATCAGGCCGGGCGTCACCGCATTGGCGGTGATGTTGTATTTGCCAAGCTCGGTGGCGAGCGCCCTGGTGAAGCCGATGACGCCACCCTTGGCCGCGACATAGGCAGCCATGTTCGGCGTGCCGGCAAAGAAGGTGTTGGATGCGATGCTGATTACCCGTCCGGCCTTCCCCGCCGCACGCATCTGGTCCGTACCGGCACGGCTGACGATAAAAGTGCCGGTCAAATTGACGTCGATGATCTTGCGCCAATGGTCGAGATCGACATCGTCCCAGGCGACGAACGGCACGATGCTGGCATTGTTGACCAGGATGTCGATGCCCCCGGTCAGGGCCTGGATTTCTCCGAAGAGTGCCTTGACGGATGCCGGATCGGAAATGTCGGCGGCGATCGCCCTCGCCTTTCCGCCTATCGCCGCGGCCGCCGCCCCGGCGCCTTCGGCATTGATGTCGCTGACGATGACGGTTGCCCCGTCGGCGGCAAGCCGCGCTGCGATCGCCTTGCCGATACCCTGCGCGGCGCCTGTAACCAGGGCCGTCTTTCCCGCAAGCCGTTCAGTCATGAAAATGCTCCCTCAATCCGTGGTGATGTCTGTTCAGGCGTCGGCGTCGATCACGGCCAGCGCCGCGTCGATGCCCCTGCCGATCGCCAGTTTCTGGCCGGCCGCATTCATGGCGCCGCCCAGTGCCGTCAGCGCCGCGATCGCATAGATCGGCTGGGCGGTCGGTCCCATATGGCCGATGCGCGTCAGCTTTCCCAAGGTCTCGCCGCGCCCCGACGAAAACACCACGCCGTAACGGGCGCGCGCGGCCTGGCGAAGCGCCTTCTCGTCGAAACCTTCGGGCGTGCGGACAGCGGTCGTGGTCGGCGACGCGATGCTGTCGCTGGCAGCCCAGATCGACAGGCCCATCGCGGCAACGCCAGCGCGCATGGCCTTGGCGGTGAGTGCATGGCGCGCCCACACCGCCTCCGGTCCCTCATTGAGGTAGAGGTCGAGCGCGACATCGAGCCCGTTGATCTCCGAGACCGACGGCGTAAATGGAAACGGCTTGTCCCGCGACCACGCATGCTCCCAGTCGACGATGCTCAGCATCGACGCGCGCGGCGCCAGGGGATTGGCCTTCATCTTGGCCCAGGCCCGCTCGCTGACACCCATCATCGTCAGGCCGGGAGGCGCGCCCAGGCATTTGTTCGGGCCGGTGACATAGATATCGGCCTTGCAATCCCCGGGATGCGTCTTCATGCCGCCAAAGGACGAGACGGCATCGACGATGAGATAGCCGCCATGCGCTGAAACCAGCGCACCGATGGCGTCGATCGGATTGATGGTGCCGGACGGCGTGTCGTGGTGGCAGACGGAAACGACGGTGATCTCCGGATGCGCCTTCAGCATTGCCTCGACCTCCTGCGGATCGATCGCCTCGTTATAGGGCACCTCGATCTCGAGCAGATGTGGCGAATAACGCTTCGCCCAATAGCCGAACCCCTTGCCGTAAACGCCTGAGGCAAGGTTGAGCACGACATCGTCCGGCGTGATCAGCGAGGCCGCGGCGGCCTCCAGGCCAAGCACCGGCTCGCCATGCAGGATGACCGGCTTGTTCGACAGCCGCATCGCCTTTTGCGCCTTGTCGACCACACCTTCGTAGAAAAGCTGGAACGCCGGGTCGTAGTCGTAGAGCACCGTGCGCCCGAGGCCGCGCAGCACTTCGGCATAGGCGTTCACCGGCCCCGCGGTCAGGGTGATGACCGGATCGGCATGTTCGAGATAACGCATCGTCTTGGTCTCCGGATTGGCGGGGGTCAGCCGTAGAATTGCGTGCCGGTCCTGTAGGTCTTGAAGTTGTCCATGTCGTGCGAGTACATCAGCTCGGCGCCATGGTCCTCGGCAAGTTTCTTCACCTTGCGCATCGAATTGACGCCCGCCACCGGGTCGATGTGGAAGGCCGCCTGGCACAGCGTTTCAAGGCTCTTCTGCGTATAGGCCGCGTCGATCGTGAACATGATCGGCTTGCGCTTGGGGAACTCGACCAGCAGGCTGTAATGGCCGATCGAATGGCCGGGCGTCGAGATCAGCCGGACGCCCCTGGCAAGCTCGACGTCGCCATCGATGCCTTCAAAGGTCGAGTTCGCCCGTGTCGTTCCCGCAAGCAATTGCCCGGTCGCGCCACGCGCTTCGGCAGCCTCCGCCGAAAAGCTCAGATCGGAATAGCCGAGATGTTCGAAGGGCTGCGGATCGCACGCCTGCGGCACCTCGGTCCGGTGACAGATCTTCTTGGCATGCGGAAAATACTTGTTGCCGCCGCAATGATCGAAGTGGAAATGCGAATTGACGACGACGTCGATGTCCTTCGGTTCGAGGCCGAGCAGCGCCAGGGCGCCGGGGATGGTCTGGTGCTTTTCCTGGATCGGCTTTTCGAACGGCAGCACCTTCATCACGTGATCGTAGTCGTAGCCGGTGTCGATGAGGAACCGGCCCTCGGCATGCTCGATCAGGATCGAATAGACCGGGAAGCGCACTTCGCCGCCAGGGCCGCGATTCCAGAACACATGATAGCCGTCGAGAACGAGCGAGCCGCCATCGAGCAGGTAGACCTTGGTATCCGACATTCTTGCCTCCTTTATTGGCGCGGGTCCCATCCGCGCATGAATTGTCCTCAGCGCGCGCCGCGCTCGTATGGAATGCCGAGCGCCGCCGGCAGGCTCGCGCGCCGGCCGAACAGCACCAGCATGATCATCACCGCCAGGAACGGCAGCATCTGGATGATGTCGGTCGGTATGTTGATCCCGGCCACCTGCATGGCCGTCGTCAGCGACAGGCAGACACCGAACAGCAACGCACCGAACAGCACCCAGATCGGGCGACCGCGCGCCAGCATGGCCAGCACGATGCCGAGAAAGCCCGCGCCATTGGTGATGAACGGAATGAACAGCCCAGCCCCGACATTGGCGAGATAGGCGCCGCCGAGCCCAGCCAGCGCTCCGGTCGTCAACACGGCGATGGTGCGGGTCCGCACGACATCGATGCCGGCGACATCGAGCGCGGCCGGCTTGTCGCCTGCCGCCTGCAAATTGAGGCCGAGTTGCGTGCGCCGATAGAGGTAGCTCATGCCGAAAACCAGCGCGACCGCCAGATAGACGATCAGATGATGCTTGAAGAATGCAGGCCCGATGACCGGGATGTCCGAAAGCAGCGGAATGACGGTCGCATCCGCCGCGGGCAGGCGCGGGTAGCTGCGTGAGAACTGGAAATGGTGGAGCAGTGCCGTCAGGCCCTCGAGCCCCAAGGTCAGCGCGATGCCGATGACGATCTGGTTCAGCCCGATGCGCACGCAAAGCAGCGCCATGACAAGCGCCACCGCAGCACCCCCGGCGGCACCGGTGAGAAAACCCAGCCACAGCGACCCGGAATAGAAAGCGCCGACAAAGCCGAGATAGGCGCCGGCCAGCATCATGCCTTCGATGCCGATATTGAGCACGCCCGCCTTCTCGGAGATCTGCTCGCCGAGCCCGGCAAGCAGCAGCGGGATCGCCGCGGTGACGGCGCCGAACAGGAGCGCGCTGAGAAAGACTTCGCTGAACAGCCCGGTCATGCCTAGGCCCTCCGCGACTGGTTGTATCGGTGATCGAAATATTCGGCGAGCGCGAGCACGATCAGCACGATGGAAACCAGCACCAGAGTGAAATGATTGGGCACGCCGAGCCGGCGCGCCGCGCTCTCGCCGCCGATCGAAAGCACCGAGAGCAGGAACACGAAGCCGATTGCCGCAAAGCCGTTCATGCGGGCGAGAAACACGGCGGGAATCACGGCAAGCCCATAGGCGGGATTCCAGTCGGCGCGGACATTGCCCTGGACGCCGATGATGTCGACGGCGCCGGCAAGCCCGGCCAGCCCGGCCGAAATGGCGAAGACGGCGACGGTCAGGCCGGGGACACCGAGTCCCGAGTGAACCGCCGCGCGTGGATTGGCGCCGACGATCCTCAGCTTCAGCCCGAACGCCGTGCGCGTCATCACCAGATGCACGATGACGATCGCCGCCAGCCCAAGCAGCAAGCCGCTGGTGATGGTCGTTTCGAACAGGCGCGGCAACCGGTCTTCCACCGGCAGCGTACGGGTCTGCGGCACGGTCGTGTTGGGGTCGCGAAACGCCAGCTTGACCAGCACATTGGCGAGCGAGGTGCCGAGGAACGTCATCATCAGCGTGGTGATGATCTCGTTGACGCCCTGATAGGCACGCAGCAGGGCCGGCACCAGCGACCAGATCATCGCCACCACCATGGCGATGAGGAACGAGCAGACCAGCGCCAGCCAGGCTGGCATGACCTGCACGAACATAGGAGCGCTGGCCGCCGCCGTCACCGCGCCGAGCAGGAACTGGCCGTCGCCGCCGAGATTCCACATGCCGGCGCGAAAGGCCACGATCAGGCCGGCGGCAAGAAACAGCAGCGGCGCCATGCGCGTCAGCGTCTGCTGGATGCCGAGCGGCGAGAACAGTCCTTTCTCCAGCACGAAGCCGTAGTAGGCGAGCGGGTCGACGCCGACCGCAAGCAGGATACAGCCGGCTATGACGAGAGCGATGAGGATCGGGCCGAGCGTCATCAGCAGCCGATGCGCGATGTCGCGGCGCGTCCTTGCCCCGCTCGTGGCATCGAGTGCGGTGGCACTGACCGTGGGTGCGGTGTCGATGCTCATGCGGCAAGTCCGATCATCAGGCGACCGACCTTGGTGCGGGCATCGTCGGCATTCTCGACGGTGCCGACCAAAGCTCCGTCGGCGATGACGGCGATGCGGTCGCACATGCCAAGCAATTCCTCGAGGTCGGTGGAGATCAGCAGCACCGCAAGGCCACGCGCCGCCGTGTCGCGAATGCGCTGGCGCGACGCCAAAGTGTTGGCGAGATCGAGCCCGTAGGTCGGCTTGTTGAAGATCACCACCTTGGCGCCCTCAGCCAGTTCCCGTGCCAGAAGCACCTTCTGGATGTTGCCGCCGGACAGCCGCGCGACAGGCGTCTTCAGGCTCGGCGTACGCACGTCATATTCGCGCACGAGCTGGGCGGCGCGCTTGTCGATCTCCGCGCGCTGCTCGACGCCGTTGCGCCAGAACGGGGCCGCGCCGACCTGCTTGAGGAAGAAGTTGATCGAGACCGGGAAGGTTCCGACAGTGCCCTCGCCCAGCCGGTCGTCGGTCAGGTAGCGAAGGCCGCGCCGGCGGCGCTCGCCGACGCTCAGCGTCTCGATGGCGGCGCCGTCCAGCCGTATCGAGCCGCCGGCAGCTGTACGCTGGCCGGCCAGCGCTTCCGCCAGTTGCTTCTGGCCGTTGCCGTCGATGCCGGCAATGCCCAGGATCTCGCCCGGGCGGATGTCGAAGGAGATCGACGACAGGCCCGGCGCATTGTCCGTCGGCGCGACCGCCAGATCTGCGACCTGAAGCAGCGGGGCCGCTTCTGCTCGGGCAGTGCGGACCGGACGCTCGACGGCTTCCGGATCATCCTTCTGCTTGCCGAACATCAATTCCACGATCTCCGAGACGATCTCCTGTTCGCCCAGCGCGCGAAACCGCTCGGGCGGGATCTCGCCGACCTTGCGGCCGAGCTTCAGCACCGAGATGCGATCGCCGAAGGCAGCCGCCTCCTTGAGCTTGTGGGTGATGAAGACGATCGCCAGGCCCTGCTCGACAAGGCGGCGCATCAGTGCGCCGAGTTCGTCGATGCCTTTCGGCGTCAGCATGGAGGTGGACTCGTCAAGGATGAGCAGCCGGCTGTTGCGCAGCATCGCGCGCAGAATCTCGACCTGCTGCTGCTCGCCGAGCGACAACTCCGATACCTTGGCTTGAAGCTTGACGGTGATGCCGAGCGTGCCGGTGATCTCGGCGACGCGCGCCGCCAGTTCCTCGGTCCTGGGGCGCTGCCACCACGGCCCGCCAAGCAGGAGATTTTCCGCCACCGTCAGCGTCGGCACCAGCATCATGTGCTGGAATACAGTGCCGATGCCGAGTGTCAGCGCATGGCGCGGCGAGGTGATCGGCGTCGGTTTGCCGTCGACCAGTATGCGTCCTTCGTCCGGCTGCTGCAGGCCGGACAACATGCCGATCAGTGTCGATTTTCCAGCGCCGTTCTCGCCCAATAGCACATGCACTTCGCCCGGGCGGATCGACAGGTCGACGCTGTCATTGGCAACGATGCCGGGGAACCGTTTGGTCACGCCTTCAAGCGCGACGATGTCGCGCCCTGCAACGGACGATGAAGAAAAACCGCTCATGAAAGCCCAGCACCAAAAAAACGGGAATCGTCCGGAGGGGTGAACGGATCACCCCTCCGGCAGCCGGCCGTGATCGCCTTACTGGGCGACGCTGGTCATCAATGCCCTGACGGCGGCCGCGTCATAGACCGGCTCAACCTTGATCTTGCCGGAAATGACGTCCTCGCGCAGCGCCTGGATTTCCGTCCAGGCATTGTCCGGGATCGCAGCGGTCTTCAGCAGCTTGACCGAGTCGTCCTTGAGGCCGATCGTATAGTGTTTGGTGCCGAACGTGTCGGCCTTCAGGTCGGCAATCATCGCCGCATAGACCGGCTCGATGTTCCACACCACCGACGACAGCAGGAAGCCCTTGTCGATCGGTGACTTGTCGCCGATGACGTCGATGAAATAGACCTTGCCGCCATCGGCTGCCTTGGTCGTCTCGACCGCCTGCAGCATGCCGAAGCTCGAACCGTTGCCTTGGCCGAAGATGATGTCGGCACCCGATGCGATCACGCTTTCGGTGACGCGCTTGCCGCCGGCCGCGTCGCTGTAGGCGGCAGGGCCGATCACCGCATAGGTGATCTTGACGTCAGGGTTTTCCGCCTTCACGCCTTGTGCGAACGCCGCCGACTGCGAATTCCACGATGGCGGTTCGCCCGAGACGACGATGCCGACCGACTTGGAACGCGACACCTTGGCGGCGAGACGGCCGGCCAGATAGGCACCCTCGTGGCCGCTCAGCGTATAGTCGGCGACGAGGCCCTTCTCCAAGCCGGCTGGCGTGTCGACGATCGCCACCGGAACTTTCAGTTCCTTGGCGATTTCGGGCGCCGAGGTGTTGTAGCCGCTGGCATGCGCGATCAACAGGCTGGCGCCGTCGGAGGCAAGTTCCCGCAAGGTCGGACGAACGTCGCCATAGCCGAGGCCCTGGGCCACGACCACTTCGACGCCGGCGGCCTTGCCCGCCGCCTTGGCGGCGTCGATGCCTTGCTGGTTCCAGCCATAGTCCGTGCCTTCTTCGGGCGTCAGGATGGCGATCGACTTGACCTCGCCGGCAAGCGCGCCGCTCATCAAGACACCGGTCAATATAGCTGCACTTACACTGCTCTTAAGAAACTTTAACATGTTACCCTCTCTGTTGTTTTACCAATCAATATTCTTATTGTTATTGCGCAAAAGCGAGATAGACTGCCTAGGAAAAATTACATTATGGAGCTCAGGCAAAGTGAAGATCCGTTATGGCCTTCCGGTGATGCTGGCGTTGTCGTCCTTCGCCAACGCGGTTGAGTTGCACCATGTCACCGTCCGCACCGGCACTGACGGGCTCGACATGGTTCCGTTGACGATTTCGAATGCGGGCAGCGAAAGCCTCTCCTGCAACGCCGACTTCGCCCACTGGTATTCAGCCGGGATCGCAACGGTCGAGCCGGGCAAGAAGACCCGCGTCGAGCTCTGGTTCGATGCGAAGACCGGCACGTTCACGATCCTCAACGACAAACGCGAGAACCTGCCCGTCGAGCGGCTGTGGTGCGGTCTGGCGAGCCGCGCATATGCCACCCGCGTGCAGGTCACGCTCGACCGCACCGATGCGGCGAAAGGCGAGCGTGATGTGTCCTGCGGCATCGCGCGGGACAGCCTGGTCTGCCGGTAGGCGGTCATCGGGCTTTCCGTTCGAACACCGCGCGCCCCTTATTCTTTTGCCAGGAATGCGTCGGTGAAGACGTCGTCCGCCGACAGAGCCGTCTTGAGCACCCCCTGGTCCGTCAGCGTCTTCAGGGTCTCCTCCCACTGCGTCTTCGTCATCCAGCCAAGACCGTGTTCCTTTGTGTCGGGGCTGCTGAACGTCGAGGCGATGTCGGCGTTGATCTGCGCCAGCAGTACATCCTTTTTCTCCGCATAGCCGGGCGCGGCCTTGGCCGTGATCTCGGCGGCCTCTTCCGGATGAGCCACGACATAGTCGAAGGCCTCCCTGTATGCCTTGACGAAGCGGCGTACGACGTCCGGCTTGTCCTTGATCATCGCCTGCGAGGTGAACAGGCCCGAGCCATAGGCTTTCCACCCATGGTCCGCCCCCATCATGATGCTGAGCGAGCCGGGGCCTCCGGCCTTCGCTTCCAGCTCGGGAACCTCCGCATCGATATAGCCGACGACCGTCTGAACCCGGCCAAGCAGCAAATAGCTTTCATAGGGAGGCGAGACGCTGTTCAGCGTCATGTCCTTTTCGGTCAGGCCGTTGGCGGCCAGGAAACCCTTGAAGAAGATGTAGGTGGAGCCGGCCGGATGAATGCCGATGGTCAGTCCCTTGAGGTCGGACGGCTTGGTGAGCTTCAGCGTCTTGGCCAGCGAAATGATCCCCAGCGGCGAGTGCTGGTTGACAGCCGCCAGCGCCACGACCGGGACATTCTGCGACCGTGCGACGGCAAGCGTGGGAAGATCGCCGAACCCGAAATCCGCGTTCTCATTACCCACCAGCCGCATCGCGTCCGGCGAGCCGGACCCCTTGCGGATCTCGGCCACATCGATGTCGTTCTTGGCGAAGAAGCCCTTTTCCTTGCCGACGAAGAACATGGCGTGATTGCCGCGCACCACCCAGTCGAGCTGGACGTTGACCTTGTCGGCCGCCAGAGCCGCGCTGGAGAAGCCGAGTGCGCCGACAAAAGCTGCCAAGGTAGCTGCCTTGATAAGTGACCGTCTCAGCATGTTTTGTTCCCCTTTATGAATTTGGTTGATCGAGTGGGCCTAGGACTGGCTGAATTTCGGCGCCCACGGCACCACGATGCGTTCGAGGATTTCGGCGGCGTAGTAGAAGGCGATGCCAAGCACGGAAACGAGCAGCAGCGCTGCGAAGACCAGCGCCGTGTCGAGCTGGGTCGAAGCGAACTGGATGACGTAGCCGAGACCGTCCGACGCCCCGGCAAATTCGCCGACGATGGCGCCGATCACGCTCAACGTGGCGGCGATCTTGGTTCCGGCCATAAGGTTCGGCAGCGAGTGCGGAACGCGGATCCTGAACAGGATCTGCGTCTGGCTGGCCCCGACCGAATTCATCAGCGACAGCAGCGAGCGATCGACCGATTGCATGCCGGCCAGCATGGAGAGCGTCACCGGGAAGAACGCAATGACCAGGATGAGGCCGATCTTGGGCGCCAGCCCATAGCCGAACCAGAGGATGAAGATCGGCGCCAGCGCGACTTTCGGCACGTTCTGGAACAGCACCACCAGCGGATACAGCGCGCGTCCCAACCAATCGAAGCGCACGATGACCAGCGCAATGGCAATGCCGACCACGACCGAGACCAGGAAGCCGAACAGGATCTCGCCCGCCGTCACCAGCGTCGCCTGCATCAGCGTGCCCCATTGCGCGACCAGCGACTTCGCGATCTCGGAAGGGGCGGGAATGATGAAAGCGGATATGGCAAAGATCCGCACGGCCGCTTCCCACAGCACGATCGTCACCAGCAGGAGGATGACCGCCGGCAGCCAACTGCCGGTCGCCGCACTCCAGCTGGAGGCGAGGCGCGGCTCGGAAAGGTCCGTGATGGGTTGGTCGCTCAAGACGCGCCTCCCGGTTGATGGCTGGAGCGCAGCATCGTTCGCAACTGGACCACCAGCCTGACGAACTCCGGATCTTCGGTGACCGACAGGTCGCGCGGATAAGGCAGCGCAATGTCGAGGCTCTCGGTGATCCGCCCCGGCTTGATCCCTAGCACGTGAACATGGCGCGACAGATGGATGGCCTCGTCGATGGAATGGGTGACGAGCACGATCGTCTTGCCGGTACGCTGCCAGATCTCCAGCAGCGACTGGCCCATCGAATCGCGGGTGATGGCGTCGAGCGCGCCGAACGGTTCGTCCATCAGCAGGACCGCCGGGTCGAGCGCCAGGGCCCGTGCGATGGCAACCCGCTGCCGCATGCCACCCGACAGCTCGTTTGGCCGCTTGTGGGCGCTGTCGCCCAGCCCGACCAATTCCAGCATCTCCTGCCCGCGCGCCCGCAGATCCGAGCGCGACAGCGATTTGTCGGCGATGCCGAGCAGCAGCGAGGCATTGTCGACGGCGTTTTTCCAGGGGAGCAGGTTGGCGTCCTGGAAGACGAGGCCGATCATCCGCTTGCGCGCAGCCTCGATCGGCGCGAGCCCGGCGATCGAAACGCTGCCCTGGGTCGGCTGCACCAGCCCGGCCAGCACCTTGAGCAAAGTGCTCTTGCCGCAGCCGGAAGGGCCGATAAGGGAAACGAACGATCCCTTTGGCACCGAAAGATCGATGTTCCTGAGGATCAGCTGCCGGGCGATGACCACCGAAACGCCTTTGGCGGAGATCAGATCGTCATGGCGGATATGGGCCGGCCTGTCGCCGGCGGCTCGGATGGTTTCAATGCGCATGGCTTGCCGCCCCGCGTGCTGTTTTCTGCCGCACCCGCACCATCTTGATGGCGAAGGCGCCCTTCACACAAACAGCCGACCGGTGGAACTCCTCGAACCGGCCTGCCCTCTGCGCACCATGTGACATTGGCTACTCCCGGCCTTCCAGGATGCGCCGCACCGCGACGAGCTTGCGCGCCCGTTCACCTTGCAGCGCTTTTGTCTGCTCGGGCGTGTAGGCAAACATGCCCTCGCCCGACTTGATGCCGAACTTCGACGCGGCCGTCTTCTCCAGCACCATCGGCGCGACATCGTCACGGTTGGAGAGATCGGCATTCAGGAAGGACGAGACGGATTTGTAGATATCCAGCCCCGCCATATCGAGCAGCGCCATCGGGCCGATGACGGCAATCTTGTAGCCGATGCCCCAGGATACGCAGGTGTCGAGGTCTTCCGGCTCGATGACGCCGCGCTCGACAAGATCGACCGCCTCGCGCAGCAGCGCATAGAGCACGCGGTTCTCGACGAAGCCTGGAACGTCCTTCTTCACCACCACCGGCAGCAGGCCGATCGAGCGGATGAGATCGCGGATAACAGTCACGGTTTCAGGCGCGGTCTTTTCGCCGCCGATCACCTCGATCATCGGGATGATGTGCGGCGGGTTCGACCAGTGCATGCCGACCATCCGCTCGGGTTGCGAGATATGCGCCTGCAGCTTGGTGATCGGGATGCCCGACGTGTCGGAGGCGACGATGACAGACGGGCCGATCAGCGGATCGATGTCGCGATAGGTCTGCGCCTTGATGTCGATATTCTCGGGCACGTTCTCGATCACCAGTTCGGCGCCATCGACGGCCTCGGCGATCGTCTCGACGAAACGCACGCTGCCGGCGCCAGTCCCGGGCGCCTTGATGTCGAGACGGTCGAGCACGCCGCCGGCGAGATCGAGCATGCCGCGGGCGCGCTCGATTGCCCCTGGCGAAACATCATACGCCGTCACATCGAGCCCGCCGCGCGAAAGCCGCGCGGCGATGCCTGGACCCATCGTTCCCAGTCCGATGAGAGCGGCGCGCTTGATCATCATGCCGCCTTTGCGGGAGCAGCAGTGGTTGCCGCCTTGAAAGCCGGCCGGGCGGCGATTGCGGCCACCCAGCGCTCCAGATTGGGCATCGACGGCCGGTCGATCTTGAAGTCGACGCAGCGCTTCAGGATCGGCGCGCAGGCAATGTCTGCAAGGGTCAGCTTGCCGAGCGCCAGGAAGTCCTTGCCGGCCAGGTGGCCGTCGACGATCTTGAGCTGCGCGACAAGGTCCTTCACTTGTTCCTTGTATTCGGCGGTCTGTTCTTCGGGCGTGAGCTTGGCGCCCTTGAAGGCCGCCAGGTAGCCCGGATTGACCGCAGCCAGCAGGAAGTCCATCCAGCGCTCGACCTCGGTCTTTTCGGCCGGCGTGGCGCCATTCAACTGTTCGCCGCCGAATGCCGCGAGATAGCGCAGGATGGTGTTGGACTCCCAGATCACGGTGTCGCCGTCGACCAGCGTCGGCACCTTGGAGGTCGGGTTGAGCGCCTTGTATTCCGCCGTCTGCGTGTTCTCGAACTGGCGGCCATAATCCTCGCGCTTGTAGGAGGCCCCCAGCTCTTCGAGCATGAAGAGCACCTTCTGGACGTTGCCTGATGTCTGGCGGCCTAACAGCTTGTACATGTCGTCTCCTCGCTAGTGTCCAAGGCCTACTTGCTCGCCGGCAGCGGCTTGTAGACGATGGCGTCCATTTCGATCTTGGTGTTGATGACGGCCTTTGCCTCGACGGTCGTGCGTGCCAGAACGGCGTCGCCGATCCCTTCGAGGAACGCCTTGTTGTAGCGGCCGAAATCGCGCGTATCCTCGAGATAGGTGGTGATCCGCACGACATCCGACAGCGTCGCGCCTTCATGCGCGATGACGCGTGCAATGGTCTTCAGCGTCGCCAGCGTCTCTTCCTCGATCGTGCCGCTGATCACGTTGTTGTTCTCGTCCTTCGGCACCTGGCCCGAGACGAAGATGAAATCGCCCGCACGCACCGCCGGATGAAACGGCAGGTTCGGGTTCTTGTTGCCGATGGCGTAGTGGCTGGCGGATTTTCGCGTGCTGTCGCTCAACATACCCCCCTAGAGAACGCTGGTTTCGATGATGTCGACGCCGCGGATGCGATCGATCAGGTAGACGATGCCGCGGTCGTCGATGGTCACGTCGTTGGACGAGGAACGCTCCGCCCCCTCCGGCGCGTCGGGCATGAAATGGCCGACTTCCTTTGGCGCGAACGGATCGGCGATGTCGACGAGGCGCAGCCCCTGCGCGAACCATGCAAACGGAATGACGGTTCCATTGAACCGCTCGGAGGGCTGGTGGCAGCCGGTCATCGGCGGTTGCGGCGCGCCATCCGGGTCGAGGCCCGGCACCTGGAAGGTCGAGATCGGCAACGGGTTGGTCTCGTCGGTGATGTCGTAGATCCAGGTGAAGGCCGGCGGCGAAGGTCGCAGTTTGGCGACATCCTCGTCCGCCACCACCATGATGTTGCGGCCCTTCAGCAACTGCGGGATCGGCAGGCAGGTGTGGGTGGGATGCGGAAAGCTCGGGCTCGAATTGACGTGCGAGACCAGTTTCGGCTTGGTGATGTCCGAAATGTCGAGGATGAACAGGCCGTGATGCCAGTAGCTGACATAGAGCCGGTCGCCCATGCGCAGCGGATGGTGGCAACGCGGCGTGACATAGTCATGCCACGGGTATTCTTCGCCGCCACCCGTCCACTGGCCGGGTATCCACCAGCGTCCGACCTCGACCGGCTGTGCCGGATCGATCAGGTCGAGGATCATCACGATGTTGCCGACATAACCGTCGGCGGTCGGCGAGATGTAGACGTAACGGCCGTCGAAGTCGTAGCGGTGGACGCCCTTGCCGCCGGTTATCCATTTCGAGATGAGCTTGGGCTGCGCCGGCTTGGTTGTGTCGTAAAGCGCCAGTCCGCCGCCGAAATCGGCCGGGCCGGCATCGCCAAAGCGCTCGTGGTTGATGATCATCAGCCCATCCTTGGCGCGCACCTTGTGCGAGTGCCAGCCGGGCGGAACATCGATCGTGGCTATCTTGCGCGGATTGCGCGGGTCGGAAATATCGACCAGCGTCGTGCCGCTCGGCGGCCGCATGTGGCCGATATAAAGGATGTTGCCATCGACCCAGACCTGGCCGCCGCCTGGACAGTCGACATGGCCGATCTGCTTGGTGTTGAACGCCGAAACCAAATGCATACACCCTTGCTGCTGAAGCGTCGTTTTCGATGTCCACGCCGCCAATCGCGGCGGGACAGTGCTTGCCGAAGGACCGGAAACTAGACGAGGCGGAGCAGATCGCCGGCCTGGTTGCGGCCCCAGCGCTTGTAGAGGAGCAGCGCCTTCTGCGTCGGCGCATCAGTGGCGCCGAAGAAGATCACCGGCTCGCTCGACGAGCCGTTGACATGCTCGACCCAGGAACCGCCAGGTATGGCGATGGTGTCGAACTGGTTCCAGTCATAACGTTTGCCGTCGATGATCGAATGGCCGTTGCCGCGGAACGGCGCCAAGAGCAGGCTGGCGGTCTCGCGCTGCGGCAAGGTCTTCTCGCCGGGGCGCAGCATCTGCACGTAGAAATTGATGGTGTGGAAGACGGGTCCGCCGGTGGTCGGATCGACATAGTCGATGACGATGCCTTCATGGGGGTCGCCATCCCAATCCTTGTGGGCGTCGAGGACCGCTTCCATCTTCTCCCAGCGATAGACATACATCGGCGACGACAGGCCGCCGCCGCGCTTGTGGTCGACGAAACGCGGCATCAGGCCACCCTCGCCATAGATGCGCTGTGAGTAGTCACCGGGATAGCGGGCGGTCTGCACCTTCTTCTCGACTTCCTTGCCATCGACCATCTCGGTGTATTTGTGGTCGAAATGGACGGCATGCAGCGTTTCGACCAGCGGCAAGTCGAGCACCGACAGGTTGACCGCCTGCTCGCCGCCGACGGTGCCATGATTGTGCCAGGCGTCGTTGGGCGTCAGCACCATGTCGCCCGGGCCAAAAACCACGTCTTCGCCCTCGACGCCGGTGAAATTGCCCTTGCCGGTCAGGCCGAAGCGGATGGCGCTCGGCGAGTGCTTGTGCGGCGGCATGATCTCGTCGGGATCGTTCAGGCGGTAGGCGGTGTACATGGTGCTGACCGATGCACGCTTGGGCGCAAGACCGGGATTGACCAGGATCAGCGAACGGCGCTCACTGTCGTCCATGGTCACCAGTTCGGCGGCGCGCTGCAGCAGCGGCTCGATGTCCGAATAGGACCACACGAAGGGAACGGCCTTCGACGTCGCCATCAGCTGCTTGATCTCGTCATGGTCGACGCCTTCCGACGTCGCCCAGAACGGAAACATGTTCTTTGCGTAGAGGGCGTCATAGAGGCCCTTGAGTGCTGCCTTCTTGTTGGTGAGCACATCGTTAGCTGGTTGCGCCAGGGACATATCGGACACCTCTCGTCACGAAGAAAATACTTCTAACCAACTCAACCGTATTCGCATTGGTTTTGCTCGACAATAGCCAAATTGCGAATTTTATAAGTTTTTGGTTGAGGTGCATTTTTGGAAGGCAAATGCCCAAAAATAGGCAGAATAGCCTAGAAATGCGCGAGATACGGCTCGCAATCAGGGCGTGGAACCGCTTCGCCACGGCCATGCGGAAGCGCATGACAGTCCAACCAACGCAGTTTTTCAGTCTCAACCAAAAGACTTTGGTTGTATTCCGGCCGCCTCTATCAGGCCGCCACGCTCTGTTGAGCGCGGCTGCGGATCAGATCCGCGGCCTTTTCGGCGATCATGATGACCGCCGCATTGATGTTACCACAGACGAGGTCGGGCATGACCGAGGCGTCCACGACACGAAGTCCGGCGATGCCGCGCACCCGCAATTCCGGATCGACCACCGATGCCGCATCGACGCCCATGCGGCACGTGCCGGCCGGATGATGCACGGTGATCGAGGTCTTGCGGATATGCTCGTCGATCTCTTCGTCGCTCTCGCATTTCGGGCCGGGAAAGAACTCCGCGCCAACGAACGGAGCCATGGACGGCTGGCTGGCAAGGTTGCGCGCAACGCGAAAGCCGGCGCGAAGCGATTGCCAGTCGCTCTGCGAGGACAGGAAGTTCTGGTGGATCAGCGGCGCAGCGACCGGATCGCTCGACGCCAGCTTGACGCTGCCGCGGCTCTCCGGCTGCACCGCAACGATACGGGTCGCAAAGCCGTCGGCGAACGGCGCCTTGAACGGCGACATGTAAGGCCATGCCCCCAGCGGTGCAGCGGTGAAAAGCAGCTGCACGTCCGGCAGCGGCCGGCTTGCGTCGCTCTTCAGGAATGCCACGACGCCGCCAGGCACATCTCCCGAAAAGCCCTTTCCGGTGAGATAGGTCTTGACGAAATCCAGCCCGATACGATCGGCCCGCATCATCTTGAGAAACGGTCCCGGCTGTTTGCGCCGATACATCAGGATGACCGAAACATGGTCCTGCAAATTCTTTCCGACCTGCGCACGATCGACCTTCGTCTCGATGCCATGCGCCGCGAGCTCACCGCCGTCGCCTATGCCTGACAGCATCATCAGCTGCGGCGTGTTGATGACGCCGCCGGCAAGCAGGACTTCGCGCCGCGCCAGAACTTCATGGCTCGCCCCGCCTCTGGTGTAGGCAATGCCCGCCGCGCGCCCATCCCTGAGCAGGATCTTCGTCGCCATCGCGCCGGTCAGCACCTTGACATTGCCGCGGCGCATGGCCGGCCGCAGATAGGCGGTCGCGGTCGAGCAGCGGCGGCCGTTGGCGATCGTCATCTGCAGCCGGCCGAAGCCTTCCTGTATGGCGCCGTTATAGTCGTCGGTCTGCGGGTATCCGGCATCACGGCTGGCTGTGGCGAAGGCATCGATCAGTTCGTCCTTGTACCGGCAGAACTGGGTGTTCAGCGGCCCGCTGCCACCACGGTACCGGCTTTCCCCCGCTTCCCAGCGCTCCTGCTTCTTGAAGTAGGGCAGCACCTTGTCGAACGACCAATCCGTCAGGCCGCTTGCCGCCCAGCGATCGTAGTCGCCGCGATTGCCGCGCACATAAGCCATGGCGTTGGTGGAGGAAGAGCCGCCGATGACCTTGCCGCGCGCGCATTCGACCTTGCGCCCGCCGACATTGGCCTCGGGCTCGCAGAAATACATCCAGTCGTGGCGGCGCTCGGTCAGTATCTTGCCCCAGCCGAGCGGGATGTGGATCATCGGATCGCGGTCCCAATCCCCCGCCTCCAGCAGAAGCACCGATACGGCAGGGTCCTCGCTCAGCCGGTTCGCCAGCACGCAGCCGGCCGATCCCGCACCGACAATGACGTAGTCAAAGGTTTCGCCAGCCGGCATGCGTGATCCTCGGGAGAAAGACGGTCCGCCGCGATGGCAACCGTCGACATGGGCAGTCAACCATCGCGCAACTAGTGTTGTCAACCATTGCGTACAGTTGTAGATTGGTTGAATTGGTTGAGTGCCGTCGAACAGGTTTTCGTGTCACAATATGATGTCGGGACGTTGAGTCGGCGGTCTGCCGATCGGACAGGAGATTTGGTTTTGAGCGCATTCGAGCCGCAGGTCGGACCATCGGATCTCGACGACATCATCGCCGCGGTCCGCCAGTTGCAGCAGGGCGGCGGCAAGCTTCCGTCCGAGCGCGATCTTGCGCAACATCTGAGCGTCAAGCGCCATCAGCTTCGCAAGGCGCTTGAAGTGCTGCGCCTTTCGGGCGACCTCAAACCGGCGCGCGCCAGGCGGGCGCCGACCGCCCTTCCGAGATATGGCGAGGAACTGGTCAGGGTAACCAATCCGATCGAGGTCCTGGAATTGCGCCTGATCATGGAGCCGGGCCTTGCCCGACTGGCGTCGCTGCGCGCCTCCTCTTTCGAGACGGCGCGGATCCTCGACGCGGCAACCACGCCGGAGAACGCCCCGTCGGGTGAGGTCGACTTCGCTTTCCATCTCGCGATCGTTGCCGCGGCCCGCAACCATCTCGCCGCGGAATTCTACAAGATGCTGCGCCAGGTCGGCGTCGATGCGCGGGTGAAAGTTGCGCGCACCGCAGCCCCCACCTGCCCCAAGCGGATCGCCCACCGCGACGGCGAGCATCGCCTGATCGCCGAAGCGATCTCGCAGCGCGATCCCGAAGCGGCAGAGGCCGCAATGCGCACGCACCTTTTGTCCGTGCAGAGACAGATCATGGAACGGTCGAATGCCGGCGCCTTTGCCGCGTGATCGTATCAGCTTCCGATAGTGAGCCTGTGCGGGGAATTTCAAATTGAAACGTCATTTCGACGTGCTGGTGATCGGTGCGGGATCCGCCGGCTCGGTTGTTGCCAGCCGGCTCAGTGAAGACCGGTCGTGCCAGGTCGGCCTCGTCGAGGCCGGGGCGATGCCGGCCGATCCCGACATCGCCGATCCGCTGAAATGGACGATGCTTCAGGGCCGCGCCTACGACTGGAGCTACCGGACCGTGCCCCAGCCCTTCACCGCCAACCGCGTCCATGAATGGCCGCGCGGCAGGATCGTCGGCGGCTCGAGCTGCCTGCATGCAATGGCCTATGTCCGCGGCCATGCCGATGATTTCGAACCCTGGGCGCAAGCTGGCGGCGAGCGCTGGTCCTATCGGGGGTTGTTGCCGGGCTTCATCCGCAGCGAAGCCTTCACTGCCTTCGACGGGCCGACACGCGGCATGAGTGGCCCGCTGGACGTCTATCTGCCGGACGCCGAAGTCAGTCCGGTCGTGCGGGCCTACATCGCCGCCGGGCGCGCCATGGGTGCTCCCGCCCTGAGCGACCACAACAGCGGCGAACTGGTCGGCACTAGTCCCAATTCACTCAACATACGTGACGGCAAGCGCCTGAGCGTCGCCGACGCCTATCTGTCGTCGCAGGTCATGGCGCGGCCGAACCTGACCTTGCTTGCCGGCCACGAGGTCGAGCACCTGGTGCTGGACGGCCACAAGATCACGGGCGTGAGCGTGGTGTGCGGGGGCCAGACCGGAACGCTCTGCGCCGACCGGATCGTCCTTTGCGCCGGCGCAGTATCCACGCCGCTCATCCTCATGCGGTCGGGCATTGGCTGTCCCGATACGCTGAAGCAAGCTGACATACGTTGCCTTGCCGATCGCGACGATGTCGGCCGCAACCTGCAGGATCATCTGCTGGCTCTCGGCAATGTCTACAGCACGAAGAAGCCGGTGCCGCCTTCCCGCCTGCAGCACTCCGAATCGCTGATGTACCTGCACAGCGATGACCCGACCCGCTCCACGGGAAGTCCCGATATCGTGCTGGCCTGCGTCGTCGCGCCGTCGGCGGCCGAGGGCCTGAAGACCCCGCTTTATGGCTCGGCCTTTACCATCCTGTGCGGCGTCACTCATCCAACAAGCCGCGGGCGCATCACACCGAGCGGGCCTGGTCGCAATGACAAGCCGGTCATCGACCCGCATTACCTCGAAACCGAACACGATCGCGCGACATTCAGGATGGCGTTGAAGCGGGCGCGCATGGTCGGCCATCATGCGGCTCTGGGCGAATGGCGCGATATGGAGATCCTGCCAGGCGCACCGGTTCAGTCCGATGCCGAACTCGATGCTTTCATCGCCAGGGCTGCTTCCACCCATCACCATCCGGCCGGCACGTGCCGGATGGGTCGTGACACTGAGGCCGTCGTCGATCCTGACTTGCGGCTGAACGGCTTCGACAATGCCTTTGTCGTAGACGCCTCGGTGATGCCGGCGATCCCGAGCGGACCGATCAACGCCGCGATCGTCGCCATCGCCGAAACCTGGGCGGCGTCTTCACGGGCTACCCCGTCCTCAGCGTAACCGCGGCCGCGTCCGACAGTTCCCCTGGGTTCCGAATGGCTCTGGCTCCCAGCGATTGTCAGCTATGGAGATGCGTCAGTTCAAACGCGGCTCCGTCCTGGACGCCGGCCATGCGCTGCTCGGCGGACCGGAACATGTCCGCGAACTCCACCTGGTTTTCGAACACCACGCCGCCGACCTTGACGGTCAGGGCATCCTCGGTCCCTTTTGGCGCGAAATAGACTTGCGCGATGCGCGCCCGGATACGCTCGCCGATTTCCCTGGCTTCTGCTTCGGTCGCGCCGGCGAGGAAAACCCCGAACATCGACGTCCCCATGCGTCCAACCAGATCCTCCGCACGCACCGACGATTGTATGGTCGAGGCTATGAGCCGCAAGGCCTGATCGCCCCATTCAAGACCAAAGCGCAGGTTGATGGACCGCAGATGTTCCGAATGGATGACCAGGAAGGCGCCCGATTTCGGCCCCGGTACCGACGGCCGTGCCGTTCTTTTTTCGACCATCGACGTGAAGACCGCTCCGTTCAGGCAGCCGGTCATGGTGTCGAAGGTTGCCGACTTGTCGAGTTCCCGGCGATAGCGACGAAGCTCGATCCGTTTTAATCCAACGAACAGAAAAAGCGGAACGCCAAGGACAACGGGCAACAGGATTGCCGTGATCATGCTGCGCCCAAATGGCGTCAGCGCCTCGGAGAACAGGAGCAGATAATTGAGGCCGACGGAAACGCCCAGGATTGCAGCGGTTCCCAGAAAGGTCAGCAAAGCGACGCTTTTCCATGCCTGGTCGGTGGTGCTCGCCATAGTCTTTATCAC
>NZ_RZRK01000059.1:0-13854 GCF_003997835.1 Mesorhizobium sp. M7A.F.Ca.CA.004.12.1.1 | reverse complement strand
ACCCAACTTATACCGGCGGCATCGTCACGCGCCACGACAACGTCAAATGGGCCGCTGAAGGCTACCTCGCCGGACATCTGGTGACGATGGTCGATGCCAGCGGCAAGCGTAACTTCCGCATCATCGAGATATCGGAAGACGGCTACTCGCTGACGCTCGAGGGCGCGCCGCTCGCGACGCAAAACAGCGCGGTGAAGAGCTTCTACGTGCAAGGCCAGCATGGCGCGCTGACGCTCGTTCATGGCGGCGGCAACATGTATCTGGAAAGCACCGGCCCGATGAACATCGCCGCCGGAACCGGTGGACAGATCATCGTCACCCGTCAGGACGGCCGCGACTGGTCGGAGGACCGCTATCAGGTTGGCCAGGTAATCCAGCTTGCGGGCGAAACCTACACGCGCACCATTCTGGCGATCGCCGATGCGACCCTGCCGGCGCCGAGCAACTCCGCGCTGACATGGGGTGACGGCAGCAAGCTGGTGCTCAGCGCACCGAACACACGCGCCGGCCAGCCAGCCGGCACGGTGCTCGCGCTCAACACGTTCAACAGCTATGCCGAGCGTTCACTGCACGTCGCGGAGCCGCGCGCCATCACCGGCACGGCGACCGTCAACATCACCACCAACAGCCTGACACGCAGTGTCGGCAGCTGGCTGGCGGATGGCTTCTATGTGGGCCAGAAGGTGCAGCTGAGCGGATTTGCCGGCACGTTCACCATCCAGGCGCTCACTGCGAGCGTGATAACGCTGCAGAGCGTTGCGCTGACGCCGAAAGCCGGTGTTGCGATGACCGTCTCCGGTGTCGATATAACGCTGGACGGTGGCAGGCGTGTCGGTGGCGACCATATTATCGTCACCGGCGGCGCCGGGCCGAACTCGCCACTGGTCATCTATGGCGACACCAGCCAGGACGGAATCTGGTATTCCGGCCAGGCGCACAATGTCTTGGGTATGGAATTCGGCGAGAAGCCGTTCGATCCGTTCCCGCAACTGCAGGACGGCGAGAACGAGGATGACGAGTGGGTGTTCCCGCTCGCCAATCCCTACAAGCTAGCCGGCAACGACATCATCGACGCCAGCGCCTTGTTCGCCGGCACGCTGTCGGCAAACCTGCCGAGCGTCGGTCTGACGATCTATGGCGGCGCGGGCAACGACACGATCTACGGCAGCCAGGCTGGCGATCATCTCGCCGGCGGTTCCGGCGACGACCTGATCATCGGCAATCGCGGCGCCGACCACATCTATGGCGATAGCGGCGTCAACGTGAATATCTTCACGCGCCAGCTGTTCATCGACACGGTCGACAACAGTCCGTTGCCTTCGGCCGATCCGAATGCCGACACCAACGGCACGACGATCAAGCCGGTCAAGTCGTCGGTTCGCGACCTGATGAATGCGGGCGACGACGTGATCTTCGGCGATGGCGCTTCGCATCTCGGCTATGGGCCGAGTTCGGTCGCGGCTGCCGGCCTGCTCGGCGACTTCGACGACATCATCTTCGCCGATCACGGCGTGATCGAAATGTTCGTCGACGATCCGAACTTCCCGTCAGCCTTGAAGCAGCGCATCCAGACGACCGAGCTGGCGTTGGTCACCGGCATCAAATCGGCCGAACTGCAAAATGGCGGCGACGACGTGGTGTTCGGCGGCCTCGACCGCGACGTCATCGTCGGCGGCGCCGGGCATGATCTGCTCGATGGTGACCAGCAGGACGATCGCGTCTTCGGCGACAACGTCTACCTGTCGCGCCAGGGCGGCGCTCACGGCAATCTGTACAATGACACGTTCAGTCTGCGCTTCCAGACGCTGGCCGGAACATTGATGTACAGCCGTACCGACCGGCCGATGCCGGCCGGCCTCGGCACAGTCAATGCCGACAACAGCGGCCTGCTGCTGGTCGACAGCATCGCGCGGCGGTATCGCGATCCGGACGGGGCTCCGTGGTGGAGCGAGTATTCGGTCGACTACGCGGCGCTGCACACCTTTGCCTTCGACGAGGGCGCGGCCGGCGTCGGCAGCTTCGGCAACGACTATATCGCCGGCAGCGAAGGCAATGACGAACTGTTAGGTCAGCTCGGCCATGACGTGGTGCAGGGCGACGGCGGCATCGAGCTTGCCTTTGCCGGTACCTCGCATGTCGGCGCATCGCGCACATCCGCCGGCGTCACCGATCCGATCGGTCCGCTGACGGTGATCGCCTCCTTCACGGCGGCGACCGACGGCCAGGACTATATCGAAGGCGGTGGCGGCGACGACCAGATATTCGGCGGTCTCGGCCAGGATGATCTGATCGGCGGTTCCTCGTCCTTCTTCAGCCTCATCGATCCGAATATGCGGCCTGACGGAGACGACTATATTTTCGGCGGCGCCGGCATCGAGATTGATCGCAATGACGATAATCTGCCGAATGACGGCACGCTGGCCAATTCGCGTTTTGCCCGCGATGCCGACTCGATGATCGGCGACAACGGCAACATCGTGCGGATCGTCGGCGTCAATCACACCGACATCAATCCGACCGGCGCAGCCGGGCAACAGCTCTATGTGCAGTTCAACTACGACGTGAATGACCCGGCGCGCGCTGGTGGCGAACGCCTCGTCGTGCGTGGCATCCATCTGCTCGACTACACGCCGGGCGGCCCGGACTTCCGTCCGGACCTGTTCTCCAAAACCAACCCGAACAATCCTGCCTATCGCAACGAGTTCGGCCTATGGGCCAAGCAGGACATCGGCGGCCATGATGAGTTCCATGGCGAAACCGGTGACGACACCGCCTATGGCGGCGGCGGCCATGACCGGATCTTCGGCGATGCCGAGAACGACGATCTGATCGGCGGCTGGGGCAATGATTGGATCTCCGGTGGTACCGGTGAGGACGGCATCCTGGGTGACGACGGCCGCATCTTCACCAGCCGCAACAGCGCGACCTACGGCGAAAGCCTGTTCGGCGTGCTGCCATTGCTGGCGACCGATCCGGATACGCGCACCAGCCAGGGCGATGTGCTCAACGAGTTCATCTCCACTCCGGGACAGGTGCAGACCGAGACGATCAATGTCGGTGGCAAGATGAAGAAGGCGGTCGACCTGACCCCTTACAATCTGACGCCGAACGCACAGGGCGGCGACAATCCGCTGTTTGACGCCAATGTCGTGGACGATATCATTTTCGGCGGCCTGGGTGACGACTTCATCCATGGCGGTTCCGGCGACGATGCGGTCGGCGGCGGGGAAGCTCTGCCAGATTCCTATACGCAGCGCTTCGATGCAGCGGGCAATGTCGTGGGCATCGTGCGCACCGACTTCTCGCGGCCATGGAACCCTGGCGACGTGCTGAGGTTTGGTCCCGACAGCGATCCGTGGAATGCGCCGAAGCCTGTGCAGAGCCGGCTCGGCGAGTTCTTCCTTTATGACGAGTACGATCCGCGCCGGACAATCATGTTCAACGCCGATGGTTCGGTATGGAAGACCGGTGCGGCGCCCATCACGCGCCAGTATTTCCTCAACCTCGTCGACAATGAAGGACCGCTGGTCAACGGTGCGATCGCTTTTGCGCCGAACGGCACGCCGACGGCGTTTGCGCAGCGCAACACCGACGGCAACGATGCGGTCTTCGGTGACCTGGGCAATGACTGGATCGTTGGTGGCACTGGCCGCGACCACATCTATGGCGGCTGGGGCAACGACCTCATGAATGCCGACGATGTGCTCTCGACCAACAACTGGCTGAACGACCAGCCAGAGACGCACCCAATGTATGAGGACCGCGTTTTCGGTGGGGCCGGGCTCGACATCCTGATCGGCAACACCGGTGGCGACCGCCTGATCGATTGGGTCGGGGAGTACAACAGCTACCTGGTGCCGTTCGCACCGTTCGGTATCGCGACGGTAAGCCGGCAGGTGCCGCCGCAACTGTTCGACTTCCTCTATGCGCAGGCATTCAGCGACGGTGTCGACATCACCCGCACCGCTGACACTGGCAGCATCAATGGAGACGACAAGTACAGCCACGTCCATATGTTCATGGGCGGCGTGGAAGGTGAAATCGGCCTGATCACCCAGAAGGATCATGGCTTCTGGCAGGATCAGACCGGCGGTCCGACGGATCCCCAGGCTGGCAACATTCCGGGCGGTAAGCGAGACGTGCTGCGCACGGCTGACTTCAACGACGGCAATGCCAAGGTCGTGGCGGTCGATGAGGGCAATTTCGCCGTCACCAGCGGCAAGCTCACCGTTCAGTCGGCAAGCACCTGGGATCAGGCAGCCGCGGTTCTCTATCTCGACGCCTATACGCCGATCTACTACGAGCTCGCGGCGACCTTGACGGCCGACAAGCCGACCGGCGGCTGGAAGGCCAACTCCTACATCATCTTCGACTATTATTCGCCGACCGATTTCAAATATGCCGGCATCAATATCTCGAACGACCAGATCGAGATGGGCTATCGCGACGCCAGCGGCTGGCATCAATTGGTCAAGTCCAACAAGCCGGTGCAGCTCAAAGCGAACCAGGCTTACGATGTCCTGCTCGCAGTCAACGGCACGAACGTGAGTTTGACCGTCGCCGGCGTGAATTGGTTCAGTTACACCTTCGCGCCGCGCATCGTCGATGGCCAGCCGGTGGCGCTGAACAAGGGCCTCGTCGGTGTCGGCAACAGCGGCTCGAAGGGTACGGTGGACAACTTCCGTGTCCAGGTCTTGCCACCACAGATCACGCTCGACTACGCAGCCGAGTTCAACGGGCCGCCGACCTATCCGATGTCGAAGACTGCGGCTCAAGGCTGGACGCTCTCGGGCGGCAGGCTGAATGCGGCGGCCAGCGCTGGCACCAATCTGCTGGATGTCGGCCCGGCGATCGGGGCGGACGCCTATCTGGAACTGACGGCGAAGTTGAAGACCGCCGGGACCGCTGGCATCGTCTTCGACTACTACGGCGCCAACGACTACAAGTTCGTCACCCTGGATGTGGTTGGCCAGAAGGTTTTGGTCGGACACGTGACGTCGAAGGGCGGCACGGTGATCGATCAGAGCTTCGCGCGCACGCTCAGTTCAACGACGGACTATGACGTCCAGTTGACCATACGAGGCGCAGCCCTCTCGATCACCGTCAACGGCGCATTCGTCGGCAGTTATGGCTTCAATGCAGCAATTGCCGATGGCGAGTTCGGTCTGGTGACAGGCAATGCAGGTGCGTCTTTCGACCGGCTGCAGATCCGCACCAATGCGTCGGCGTTCAGCACCAGCTCCAATCAGTTGGCGCTTGCTTCGCTCGGCCAGGCCGCGGACACGGCAACGGCGGTCGGCATCGATCAGGCCAAGGCGATGTTGGCGCAGGCGGTGGCGATCTGGTCGGGAAGCGGCCAACTCGACGCGACACAACTTGCCAAGCTGTCGAACCTGGATGTCCAGATCACCGATCTGCCTGGCTCGGCGCTGGCACAGTCGGTGTTCGGCGCGGTGATGATCGACCGCAATGCGGCCGGACAGGGCTGGTTCGTCGACCTGTCACCTCTCGACAGCAGCGAGTTCCAGCTCGATGCCTCCGGGCACCTGACGGCGTTGCCGGGCGGCGCCGCCGATGGACGGATGGACCTTCTGTCGGTGCTGATCCACGAGATCGGCCATCAGGCGGGCTTGGATCACGATGAGGGCGACGCGGGCGTGATGTCGGCTGAGTTGGCCGCCGGCGAGCGCCGGCTGCCGGAGGCCGGATCTGCCGGTCCGCTGACTGAAACGCAGCTCTTCCATGATGGCCTGGGCGTCTTTGTCGGCGCGCAGGAGCATGGATTGCTCCAGAGCGCAGGCATTGCCCGGGCTGAACCGATTGGCGAAGCCACGACGATATCGAGCGCAAGAGCTTCCGGCGGCACGGCGGCGGCACATTCCAAGTCAGAAGCCGATACAAGCGCCAAGACCGACGACATCGTGCTGACCGGGGCTACTTCTGGCTTGCAGGCAAGCGGCCAGCTCAACTGGGTGTTCGACGAAGCCAGCGGAACCTTTGTTGCCGCACAGGGTCGGCAGCAGGACCGTCCGCACGATGCAGCGCCCGATGCGGATCAGGACGATGGCGACGCAACTTCGGACGACCTCAACGGTCTCGCCGAATGGAGCAACCGCAAGGGACTGCTGTCGCGCCTGTCCAGTCTGTTTGGAGTGCGATGAGACAATGATGGCGGCGCAGTTCACACATCTCGCGAACTGCGCGCGCCGCCTCGAAACGGCTGTCCATGGCCGATAGCATCCTTGAAAGTGATACCCACAGGATGCTGGATGATGCCGGCATCGTCAGCTACAGCGTTCTGGACCAGGCGCTGTGGACACGCTTCCGCACTGCCGGGACATCGGATGAGTTCATTGGCGCGTGGCTGGGCCTCCTGTGCCGCCAGATTGCCGATGCCTCGGCAGCAGCCCTGGTGCTCGGGGAAGCCGATACCGGGCCTTATGTGCTGGCCGCCGCATGGCCGAACTCACAGTCGCCGGTCGGCGGACTTCTCGCCGCCACCGAAATGGCCACGGGAAAGCGTCAGGGCGTCAGTGTATCGGGTCCGACGGACAACACACAAATCATCGCGTCACCCATCCTCATCGACGGGCATCTGTTCGGAGCCTGTGCCGTTGCGGTGAAGCGAAACGACGCTGCCTTCACCGACATCATGCGTAAGATCCAGTGGGCCTGTGGCTGGGTGGAGGTGCATCTGCGCCGCGGCATGAGCGATCAGAGCGAACAGGCGGCGCAGCGCAGCCGCTTTGCGTTCGATATGTTGGCGGCAGTGATCGAGAAGAAGCGGTACAAGGGCGCTTGCACCGCCCTCGTCACCGAACTCGCCATGCGGCTGAACTGTGACCCGGTCGCCGTCGGCGTGATGCGCCGGCGCTGGACGCGCGTTGCGGCGGTGTCGCATTCGGCGGCATTCGACGGCAAGGTCAGCTTCATGCGCGACATCGCGGCGGCGATGGACGAGGCAATCGACCAGCGGGCCGTGGTCGTCGCGCCACCGCGCCAGGGTCAGGAATATCGGGTCAGCATCGCGCACGAAGCCTTGACGCGCCAGTACAAGAATGGCGCCGCCCTGACCGTGCCGCTGCAGAGCAACGGCACGATGACGGGCGCGCTTACCTTCCTGCGGCCCGCCGACGCGAGCTTTGACCAGGAGACGATCTACCTTTGCGATGCAGTCGCGGCCGTGGTCGGACCGGTGCTCGAGGAAAAACGCGGTAACGACCGGACGATCTTCACCAAGGCGATCGAAGCGGGCTGGATCCAGATCAAGAGGCTGCTTGGCCCGCGCTTCATCGGGCGCAAGATTGCGACGCTGGCCGCGGTGGCGATAGCGGCCTATCTGAGCGTCGCCACCTCACCCTATGCGGTAACGGCGCCCGCGGTCATTCGCGGTTCGGTGCAGCGAACCATCGTTGCCCCGTTCAGCGGCTATGTTCTGGCTGAATTCGCCAAGGCAGGCGAAACGGTGCGCAAGGATCAGGTGCTGGCGCAACTCGATGATCAGGATCTGAATTTCGAACGGCTGCGGCTGGTCACCACCAAGGCTCAGAAGGAGACGGAATTCGACCGCGCTCTGGCGCGTGGCGAGCGCGCCGAAAGCCAGATCATCGAGGCCCAGATCAAGCAGGCGGACGCGCAGCTGTCGCTGATCGACGAACAACTGCGGCGCACCCGACTGGTGGCGCCGTTTGACGGATTCATCGTCGCCGGCGATCTGTCGCAATCGGTCGGCGCGGCGGTCGAGCGTGGCCAGGAATTGTTTCACATCGCGCCACTCGATTCTTACCGCGTTGTCCTGGAAGTCGACGAAAGCGACATCGATGACATCAAGATCGGCCAGACCGGCCAGTTGCGGGTCAGCGCGTTGCCGAGGGAGCCGCTGCCATACAAGATCGAACAGATCACCTCTGTCTCGCGACAGGGCAACGGCCGCAACTCGTTCATGGTCGAGGCTTCGCTCGCCGGGTCCCTCGAGCGGCTGCGTCCTGGCATGGAGGGCGTCAGCAAGACCCATGTGGATGAACGGCTGCTGTTCTTCGTCTACACCCAGAAGATGATCGACTGGCTGCGCCTGACCCTCTGGCGCTGGGCGGGCTGACCATGGACGGGAGCTATTTCAGTTCGTCCTGGTATCGCGTTGCGCAATTGAAGCCGCGGCTGCGAAGCCAGGTGAGCATCCACCGCACGATCTTTCGCAACCAGGTCTGGTATGTGATGCAGGATCGGACCTCTGGCCGCTTCCATCGCTTCACGCCGGAGGCCTATTTCATCATCAGCCTGATGACGGGCCGACGTACCATGCAAGACGTGTGGGACAACGCCTGCGAACACCTCGACGAAAAGGTCATTACGCAAGACGCGGTGATCCGTCTTTTGGGGCAGCTTCACGCAGCGGATGTGCTGTTCGGCGACATTCCGCCCGACATCGAGGAAATCGCCGACCGCGCCAGCAAGCAGCACAACCGCAAGCTTCTGTCGAAATTCGCCAATCCGCTGGCTATCCGCGTCGGGCTGTTCGATCCGAACGAGTTCCTGAACGCGACCTATCCGCTGGTGCGGCCGTTCCTGTCCTGGTTCGGCGGCGTCGCCTTCCTCGCGCTGGTTGCCTATTCGATCTTCCTTGCCGCGATGAACTGGCAGGCGCTGACCGGCGATGTAACCGACCGGGTTCTGTCGGCCGAGAATATCGTGCTGATCCTGATCGCCTATCCCTTCATCAAGGCTTTGCATGAGCTGGGGCATGCCTTCGCCGTCAAACGTTGGGGCGGCGAGGTGCACGAGATCGGCGTGATGCTGCTCGTGTTCATGCCGGTGCCCTATGTCGACGCGTCGGAGAGCCTGGCATTCCGGGACAAATGGCAGCGCGCCCTGGTGGGTGCGGCAGGCATTATCGTCGAGGGGCTGTTAGCCTGTCTGGCGCTGATCGTCTGGCTGAACGCCGAGGCCGGACTGGTGCGCGCCTTCGCATTCAACGTGATGCTCATCGGCGGCGTCTCGACCTTGCTGTTCAACGGCAATCCACTGCTGCGCTTCGACGGCTATTACGTTCTGAGCGATATTCTCGAGATACCGAACCTTGGTCAGCGGGCGACCAAATATCTCGGCTATCTGGTGCAGCATTATCTGTTCGGCATCGAAAGCGCCGAAACGCCGGCGACCGCGCAGGGCGAAGAGTTCTGGCTGTTCAGCTACGGCGTCACGTCATTCTTCTACCGGATCGGCGTCATGGTGGCGATCGTCACGTTGGTCAGCCAGCGTTACTTTGTCGTCGGCATGATGATGGCTGGGTGGGCGCTGGTGCTGATGGTTGGCGTGCCGCTGGCGCGCCAATTGTGGTTTCTGTTCACGAGCCCATCCCTGAGAAAAACGAGGGGGAGGGCCTTCGCCGTCGTTGCAGCCAGCCTCGCACTGGTAGCCTCGCCGTTCTTTGTCATCCCGCTGCCTTACGCGACCGCCGCGCAAGGCGTCGTATGGCTGCCGGGCGACGGAGTCGTCAATGCCGGTGTCGATGGCGTGGTGGCGGAAATTGTCGCGACGCCCGGCGCCAGGATCGAGCGAGGCGACCCGATCCTGCGGCTGGAAGACCCGTTGCTGGAAGCGCGGACCGTCCTCTTGGATTTGAGGGTTGGGGAGCTTGAGCGCCGCCTCGAAAAACTCGATGTCTCGGAAAAGGTCAACGCCAAAGTGGTGGCCGAAGAACTCAGGCTGGCACGCGCCGACCTTGTCATCGCACGCGACCGTGCCGAAGCGCTGACGGTACGGGCGCAGGCAAGCGGAACTCTGATCGTTCCTTCGGCAAATGATCTCGAGGGCAAGTTCGTGCGCCGTGGCGAGACGCTGGCCTATGTGACGCGGTTCGACCAGCCGACACTGCGCGCCGTGATCCCGGAGCGACGCCGACCACCATCACCGCCACCATGGTCAGGTCGATGCCGCGCCCGACGACGATGAACCCCATGCCGACGGCCAGCGTGCCGAGGATCGAGACATTCTTGAGAATGGCAAGGATGTTGCCCTGGCTCAGGAAATTGTTGAGCGTCGCCGAGAACACCAGGAACAGGACGGCCGAGATCGCGCCGACGACGAGTTCCTGGGACATTTTGATGCCCAAGCGCGCGGTGTCGGATTTGCCCGAACCAGCCAAGTCAGACCCTCCCTCGCTGCCGGTTTGAACCAGCGGCGTGCCAAAGCGGCCTTGCCCAGGGGCTTTGCCGCGACGACGTTTCCTCCACAGCCCTAAGCCGGCTGCTTGCGTAAAGACCATCGCGACTCAGGGCGGCAGGGGCAATTTCGATTTTCTGATGCGCTGTGCAGTTCGTCAGTGTGGAGAAAGAGGATGAGGAGTCGTCGGTTGTGTCCTCTGCCGGATTCACCTGCCGCAAAGCTCAGCCCGATGCCGGTAGCGTGCCGCGATCCCGTGACGGTACTTTCTTGAGTGACGGGAGTGTCTGGCCCGGCAGTCAAGCGGCTCTGCTTCCCCAGGTTCCGTCCTATAGGCCGTTTCCCTCGATCATCGCCATCAGGCAATCGCCAGATTGTGTGCCGCTGATGCCCAGATCACGCGCGCTGTTCATGTGGTTTCGGTCATTCAGGCGGAGGTCGCAGACAAGGTGCCCCTGCGCGCGCAAGCGCTTTCCGAAGTCGGCGGCCTGCTGGTGAAAAGGTGACGTTTCCTGATCTCCCACGAGAATGGTCGCTGCCGTCTCCGGGTCATGCCACCGCGTCATTGGGGTGAAGGCAGCTGCCTCCTCATCGGTGATTCCGATTAGCGGCTGAAGGAAGGACGTCTGAAGGGGCTTGAGGTCGTAAAGGCCGCCTAGCAGCAGCGCCGCACGTATGCGCGATGGCATTGGCGTCTTTTCGAACAGGAATGTGGCCAGGTGTGCGCCCGCCGAATGACCACTTACGCTTAGCCGGGCAGGGTCACCGCCATGGGCGGCTATATTGTCCAGCACCCATTGTTTGGCACGTCGGACCTGGTCGACGATTGCCGCCATCCTGACTTCGGGCATCAGCGCATAGTCGACGATGACCGCGATCGCCCCAGCTTTGGTGACTGTGTTCGCTACATAAGAATAGTCGCTCCTGGAGAACATGCGCCAGTAGCCGCCATGGATGAAGATGTGCACGGGAAGATCCCTGCGCGCGCCGGGCGGAAAGAAGAGGTCCAACCTTTCGGCCTTGCCCTCGCCATAGGCGATATCAGCCGACATCGGCAGGGTCGCCCGGGTTTCGGCGCTGCGGCTTACTATGTCGGCCACGATATCGTCAAAGTCGGCCACATGGTCGCGCGTGCGGAAAGGGTCGTTTGACATGACTGCCGGTTCAGAAGGTGACGGCAATATATTTAGCCTCCATGAACTCGGCGATGCCGTGGTGCTGGCCGCCTTCGCGGCCAAGGCCGCTCTGCTTGACGCCTCCGAATGGTGCGGCCGGATCCGACATCAGTCCTCGGTTGAGACCGATCATGCCGGCCTCGATCCCGGACGCCACCCGCATGCCGCGTCCAATATCGCGTGTGTATATATAAGCGGCCAGGCCATATTCCGTGTTGTTAGCATGTGCGATCGCCTCGGCCTCGGTGTCGAAGCGTGTGATGGGTGCCACCGGGCCGAAAATCTCCTCGTGCGCCATCTCCGCATCGGGCGGCACATCGGACAGCACTGTGGGCGGATAGAAGAACCCTTCTTCCTCCGAAATCGCCCCGCCGCAAAGCACCTTGGCCCCCCGGCCCACGGCGTCCTTGACCAGGCGGTCGATCTTGTCGACAGCCTTTCTGGTGATCATCGGCCCGCATTCTGTGTCTGCATTCGGTCCCGCTCCCACCTTAAGTGCCGCCATACGCTTGCGGAGCCCGTCGGCAAAAGCATCATAAATTCCCGATTGTACATAGAGGCGATTGGCGGCGGTGCAGGCTTCGCCGGCGTTGCGCATTTTGGCGATCATCGCGCCGTCGAGGGCGGCGTCGAGTTCGGCATCGTCGAAGACGACAAACGGGGCATTGCCGCCGAGTTCCATCGAACACGAAATGACATGCTTTGAAGCCTCGCCGAGCAAGGTTCGGCCGACACCCGTCGACCCCGTGAAGGACAGCTTCCTGACGCGCGGATCGGCGAGCATGGCCGAAGTAAGCGGCCCGGGACTGGTCGTGGTCAGCACGTTGACGACACCGGCAGGCACGCCGGCTTCGCTGTAGAGTGCCGCCAGCGCATAGGCCGTCAGCGGTGTTTCACTTGCCGGCTTCAGGACGACAGTGCAGCCTGCCGCCAGCGCCGGCGCGATCTTGCGGGTCGCCATAGCGGCCGGAAAATTCCACGGTGTGATCAGCACGCAAATTCCGATCGGCTCATAATCGACCACGATGCGATTGCTGCCGGAGGGCGCGGTGCCGAACTCACCGGTGATGCGGACCGCTTCCTCAGCATTCCAACGGAAGAACTCGGCGGCGTACGCCACTTCGCCGCGCGCGTCGCGCAACGCCTTGCCGTTCTCCAGCGAGATCAGCATGGCAAGCGTTTCCGAGCGTTCGACCATCAGTTCGAAACAACGCCTGAGGATTTCCGAGCGTTTGCGCGGCGCCGTCTCCCGCCATCCTTTGGCCGCCTTGGCCGCCGCCTCGACGGCGGCGGTGGCGTCCTCGACCGTCGCATCGGGAACTGCCGCGATCACCGCCCCGGAGGAGGGATCGACGACATCGATGAGCCGACCGTCGGAGGACGGCCGCCAAGTGCCGTCGATGTAAAGTCCGTGCGAAAAACCGCGCACGTCATAGCCATCCTGGTCGAGTTGCTGAGCCTTCAAATTCATCGCTTTGTTCCGTTTTTCACATAACGCAGGCGGCGAGGTCGCCGTCATGGGCAGCCTGGACGAGGCGTCGCATCGTGCCGAGATCGAAGGCACGCGGATTGTTCTTGATCAGGCGGTCGATGCCGAGCGCTTGCTCGGCTGTCCAGTCAAGCTTATCGGCGGGGAGGCCTAAATCCGCCAGTGTCGGCGTAATACCGATCGCCGCGAACAATCGCCTGATCTCCTCGATTGTGGCGGCTGCCATCTCGGCGGCGGTTCTGGCCTTGGTCTCCAAGCCAAGTGCCGCGCCGATCTCTGCCATCTCGTGAGCGGCGACGCGGCTGTTATAGGTCATCACGTAAGGCATCATTGTCGCCACGCCCAAACCATGGGCGGTGTGGGTGAGGGCGCCTGCCGGGTATTGCACGGCATGCGCCGCCGCCGTGCCGGCGGTGCCGAATGCGCAGCCCGCCGCGAGCGCGCCCATCATGACATCGGCGCGCGCGTCGGCATCGGTGCCGTCGCTGCAGGCTTTCTCCAGGCTCCGACCAAGCAGTTTTATGGCGAGCAACGCGAAATGGTCGGTCAGCGCAGTCTTGCCGATGAAGACATGCTGTTGCGGCAGATTGGGGTCTTCACCGCGCCGCATGGCGGTGAAGGCCTCGATCGCATGGGTCAGCGCGTCAGCGCCGGCGATCGCGGTCAGGCCAGGCGGACAGGTCATTGTCAACTCGGGATCGCACAGAGCGACGGCGGCGATAAGGTGAGGGCTCGATATGCCCACCTTGAGCGTCCGGTCCGGGTCGGAAATCACCGCGACCGGCGTCACCTCGGAGCCGGTGCCGGCCGTGGTGGGCACGGCGATCAGCGGCAGTGTCGGACCCGGCACCTTGAACTCCCCGTAATAGTCCTGGAGCTTGCCGCCATGGCTGAGAAGCAGGGTGGTGCATTTGGCGAAATCGAGACAGCTGCCGCCGCCGATGCCGATCACAATGTCCGGTCTGAACCCCTTCGCTTCCTCGACACAGATGCCGACCGTGTCGCGTGGCACGTCGGGCAGAACATGAT
>NZ_RZRK01000599.1:0-3786 GCF_003997835.1 Mesorhizobium sp. M7A.F.Ca.CA.004.12.1.1 | reverse complement strand
TGTCGGATTGAAGAAGTGCGGCGGGACTGCTCATTCTTGTTGCTTTTGGCCGGAATCGTTTCTGCTGTCCGGATGCTGGAAGCCAGCCGCCAAACCCGAATACGCATTACTTTGACGAAGACACACGCGTGGCGCAGGGCTGCGCCGAACCAAATCCCGAATCCATTCAGGGAACGCGAAGCCGTCCGCGTCTGGTGCCGGAAAAGCTCCGGAACAAGAGACTTTGGGTGTTCGCCGCGCCCCCCAAGGACCGGCTGATTCGGGTCTAATCTACCCGCAGTTGAATCTGACATCAAACGCGATTTGACAAAATCGAATCCGATGGACACACGTGCGACTCAGAGGTCGGTTTTCGCGCCTCGGAACAGAAGACCGGGACGCGAAAACCTTCGCCGGCCATTTCGGCGGCCGGTCGATTTCGCCAGGCTCGGGAGCATTGAACAGATGGGCGCGCCGGTTGCCGTGCCGAAGGCTGGTGCCTTGGCCCGATAGTGGGAACCGGGCGATGTTGCCGCCCGGTCCCGGCCGTCCCTTGCTTATGCCTGTCGTTGTCCCAAAACCGCTAGATGCTCCGGGACGACAGGCATTTACCGATCCTCGAACCCGGTCAGCACGCCGACCGCGTTGATGCCGATCTCCTCGACGGCATAGCCGCCTTCCATGACGAACAGCGTCGGCAGGCCGAGCCCGCCGATGCGGCGGCCGATCTTTGGATAATCAGATGTCTTCAGCTTGAACTGGCTGATCGGGTCCTTCTCGAACGTATCGACACCCAGCGAGACGATGACGACATCCGGTGCATAAGCGGTGAGCCTGGCGCAGGCATCCTCGAGCGAGGCGTTCCATGCATCCCAGTCGGTGCCGAAGGGCATCGGATAGTTGATGTTGAAGCCTTCGCCGGCACCCGCGCCGCGTTCGTCGGCATGGCCGAGGAAGAACGGGTACTCGACCATCGGATCGCCATGCAGATTGAGCACCTGGACGTCGGCACGGTCGTAGAAGATCTCCTGCGTGCCGTTGCCGTGGTGATAGTCGACATCGAGGATCGAGATGCGTTTGGCGCCCTGGTCGCGGAACCATTGCGCGGCGACGGCGGCGTTGTTGATGTAGCAATAGCCGCCCATGAAGCCAGCCCCGGCATGGTGGCCGGGCGGACGGCAGAGCGCGAAGGCGGAAGCCTCGCCATCCTTGACCAGGCCGGCGGCGGTCAGCGCCACATCGTAAGAAGACTTGATCGCAGCCCATGTGCCTTCGACGAAGGTGGCGCCGGCATCGAAGGAATAATAGCCGAGCAGTGCGTCGACGCGCTTTGGCGGCACGTCGCCGCGCAGGCCGCGCGTCGGCCAGGTGAAGGGCATCGCCGTGCCCGTGAGGCCTGCTTGCAGCCATTGCGGCCAGACCGTCGGAAGAAAGTCGATATAGTCCGATTTGTGGATGCGCTTGGCGGCGGCGAGGTCATGTTCGTGCGGCGCGATGATGGGACCCAGTTTCTCGCTTTCGACCCGTGCCTTGATGAATTCGGCCCTCGATGGCTTTTCGAAACCCGGCACGATGGCTGATGTGACCAGTTCCATTTGGCCGGCATGGCCGGCGTGAAGGGGGGAGAAAACAGTCTTCATAAATTCCTCTCGAAGTGCGAAATCAGTCAAGATTCAAGATTGAGATAAGGGCTCACCAGAGCGAGCCACATTCTTTCCACATCATCCTCGATGAGGTCGTATGTCTTGCGGTCGCTTTTCAACCCGACAAGCCGGCAGGCGTGCCCGACGTCCATCATCAGCACGCCGAGCCGGCTGGCGATCTTGTCTTCAAGCGCCGGGTTCACATGCTGCAGCCATGCGGCGTAGAGCGCGATGATCTGCTCGTCATATTCGTTCTGGATCGGCCTGAGGTCGGCATTGCCTGAAATGGCCTCGATCACCGGCATCAGGCTGGCGTTTTCGAGGTAGAGTCTGGACGTGTCGATGAAGAGCTTGCGCACTTCGCGCCGAAACTCTTCACGGTTGGTGGGCGGGGCGACCTTGATACGCTTGGCGATCACCTCGGGAAAGGATGACAGCCAGCGCCGGGCGAGGTCCAGAAGAATGGCTTCCTTGTTGGGAAAGTATTGGTAGATCGAACCAACCGACAAGCCTGCGCGCTGCGCAATGGCGAGCGTCGTGGGCGTCTTGGTTCCTTGCTCCCGCGTCAAGACCAGCGCTGCGTCGAGAATCCGGTCGACCACCTTGCTGGAGCGTTGTTGCCGCGGCTGTTTGCGCGGTTCGAGCGCTATCCTGGTTTTGCGATCGAGACTGCGCTTCACTGTCCGATGTCCTCGTTCCCCGCCCGGTCTCAACATGGTGGGAGCTTGCTGTCCACAATACATTCCAGATTCGGCATGTTGACAAACGCGAATAATCAGTCGCATTCTTTATCCACGCTGCCTCTCGGGATGACAAGGGGAATTTCCAAGACAGCGCACTGGCATTCTTTTTCGTCCATGGCGTCGCTCCGGTGGGGTGGCAGGTTGTTGGACAAGAGGGTTTATCGGTCCCAGTCAGTCGTCAAAAGCGCGGAGTCGCGATGTCTGTCACAGGTGCGGGTCACAATGCGGATCTGATCGTCATCAACGGTCTCGTGCAGACCATGGACGACGACAATCCCACCGCCGAGGCTGTCGCCGTCAAGGATGGCGCAATCGTCGCCATCGGCAGCCGCGCCTCCATCGAAGAGTTCAAGGGACCGGCCACCAGGGTCATCGACGCCAAGGGCGGTTCGGTGGTCCCGGGGTTCATCGAAGCCCATATGCATCTGTTTTCGGGCGGGGCTGAACTTGCCCACCTTCAACTCACCGGTATTCATGGCTTCGAGGCGCTGCAGAAGGCGATCCGCGACTATGCGCCGACCCGGCCCGACGCGAAGATGCTGGTCGGCCAGGGCGTCGACTACACCGTGCTCGGCAGCGAGCGCGTGACGCGCCATCACCTCGACGCCATCTTGCCCGATCGCCCGTTCTGCATGGCGGCGCCCGACCATCACACCATGTGGGCCAACACCAAGGCGCTGGAAATGGCCGGCATCCTGCAGGGGCGCACGCTTGGTCCGGGCAATGAGATCGTCATGGGTGACGATGGTCTGGCCGCCGGTGAATTGCGCGAAGGCGAGGCCTTTGGCCCGGTGCTCGATCTTGCCGGCGAAGGCCGGGTGCGGCTGGGGCTGTCGACCGGCGGCGAGCCGGACCCGATGCCGACGACGGCGGAGCGGGACGCCGACCGCGACATCATGCGGCGCGGGCTCGCCTGGTGCGCCCGCCACGGCATCACCTCGATCCAGAACATGGACGGCAATCTCTATCAGCTTGAGCTGCTGGCCGAGATCGACGCCGAGGAAGGCTTGCCCTGCCGCGTCAAGATCCCGTTCCACTACAAGAATTTCATGACGCTCGACATGCTCGACAAGGCGTCTGATATGGCCGAACGCTACAACAGCGAATGGCTGTCGTCGGGCATGGTCAAGGTGTTCTACGACGGCGTTCTCGATTCCTGGACAGCTGTCATGGTCGAGCCTTATGCCGACCGGCTCGACTGGGTGGGCGAGCCGCTGTTCACGCCGCAACAGTTCATCGATCTGGCCGTCGCGGTCGACAGACGCGGGCTGCAGATCGCCGTGCATTCGATCGGCGACGGCGCGGTGCGCGCGGTGCTCGACGGTTATGAGGCGGCGCAGAAGGCGAACGGCAAGCGCGACAGCCGTCACCGCGTCGAGCACATCGAGGTCACCACCACCGCTGATGTGCCGCGTTTCGCC
>NZ_RZRK01000598.1:0-3790 GCF_003997835.1 Mesorhizobium sp. M7A.F.Ca.CA.004.12.1.1 | reverse complement strand
GTCCTGGAAGCCTTCCTGATGAGCGCGCTGGTCTATGGCGGCGCCAGCCAGATGGTCGGCATCCAGCTGTTCGGCCAGCATGTGGCGCCGTGGCTGATCGTGCTGTCGATCTTCGCCGTCAATTTCCGCCACGTGCTCTATTCCGCAGGCATCGGCCGGCGCATCGCGCACTGGCCTGTCATCCAGCAGGCACTTGGTTATTTCATCCTCACCGATCCGCAATTCGCGGTAGCCGAAGCGCGGGCGCAATCGGGCCAGACGGTCGGCTTTGCCTGGTATCTGGGACTTGGCCTGCCGGTCTATCTGTTCTGGATCGTCGAGAGCGCGCTTGGCGCGATGTTCGGCAAGCTGATCCCCGACACGCATGTGCTCGGCATCGATTTCCTGCTGCCGATCTATTTCCTCGGTCTCGTGCTGGGCTTCCGCAAGCGGCCGCTGTGGCTACCGGTGGTCATCGCCAGCGCCGCCGCCTCGATCATCGCCTATAAGACCGTGGGCTCGCCCTGGCATGTCTCGATCGGCGCTGTTGCCGGTGTGCTGCTGGCGGTCATCCTGCCTCCCCATCACAGCGGCGTAAAGGCGCGGCCATGAGCACGACCTTCTGGATCATCATCGCCGGCGCGGTCGCCACCTATCTGACGCGCATCGGCGGGCATCTGGTCATCTCCCGCTTCGAAACAATCCATCCGCGCGTCGAGGCTGGTCTCAACGCCGTGCCGGCGGCGGTGCTGACGACGCTGGTGGCGCCGGAACTGTTGAATGCCGGGCCGGCGGAATGGGCCGCACTGGTGGTCACCGCCGTGGTTTCGCTGCGCGGTGGGTTGATGGCGATGTTTCTGGCCGGCGCGGCCGTTCTGATTTTGGCGCGGCAATTTGTGGGCTAGGGTCTGGGCGCGATCGACTTGAACCGTTAGCGCTGCCCCTCATCTGCCTGCCGGCATCTTCTCCCCGTATAGGGACGGGGAGAAGGGATTTGTCTCAACCTCGGCGCTTTTCTGCAACGTTGGTGGTTGGCGAAATCGTCGATGACGGCATCCTTCTCCCCGTCACTATACGGGGAGAAGTGCCCGGCAGGGCGATGAGGGGCGGCGCCGACCTTCCAAGACTGATTTCAAATCTTCGCGTCGTGCGGCAGCGGGGCGGTGGCCTTTTCCAGCCAGGCCAGCGTTTCGCCGTCGAGCATCGGGCCGATCTCGGCCAGCACGCGCGCATGGTACGAGTCCAGCCAGTGCAACTCGTCGCGCGTCAGGAGGTCCGACTGCACCAGCCTGGTATCGATCGGCGCCAGCGTCAGCGTCTCGAAGCCGTGCATGGCGATGTCTCCGCCCTCGATCTCTTGCGCCGGTGTCACCAGGATCAGGTTCTCGATGCGGATGCCGTAGGCGCCTTCCTTGTAGTAGCCCGGCTCGTTGGACAGCATCATGCCTTCGAGCAGCTTTTCGGTGCCGGTGCGGGCGATACGCTGCGGCCCTTCATGCACCGCCAGATATGAGCCGACGCCATGGCCGGTGCCGTGGGCGAAGTCGCAGCCGTGCTTCCACAGCGCCATGCGCGCGACGGCATCGATTTCCGAACCGCGCGTGCCGGCGGGAAAGCGCAGCGTGGAAATGCCGATCATGCCTTTCAGCACCAGGGTGAAGCGTTCGCGCATCTCCTGCGTCGGCTGGCCGATAGGCACGGTGCGCGTGATGTCGGTGGTGCCGTCCTGATACTGCGCACCGGAGTCGAGCAGGAACAACTCGCCGGCCTGCAGCTTGCGGCTGGTGGCGCGCGACACGCGGTAATGCATGATGGCGCCGTTCGGACCGGCGCCCGAAATGGTGTCGAAGGAGACATCGCGCAGCGGCATCTGCGTTTCCTCGCCGGTCTGCCGTCGCGTCTCCTCCAGCCGGGTGACCACCGATATCTCATCGAGCGATCCGGGTTTTTGCCGCTCCAGCCAGCACAGAAGCTTCGCCACGGCCGCACCGTCACGCCGATGCGCGGCGCGCGAGCCGTTGATCTCGGCCTGGTTCTTGGTGGCGCGCGGGATGCGGGCGGGGTCTGCTGCTGCAACGACGGCGCCGCCATTGGCCTCGACCAGCATGCGCAGCCGGTCGGCCGCCAGCACCGGGTCGAGCGCGATTTTCGCGCCACTCTTGGCAAGGGCGACGATCGCGGCTTGGAATTCGCCGGGCCCATGCGGCTCGGCGAGCTGGGTGAGATAGGCCGCGACCTGGCGCGAGAATTTGCGCTTATCCATGAAAAGCTGGTGCGACCCATCGGCGGCAAGAATGGCGAAGCCGAGCGCCAGCGGCGTGTGCGGCACGTCGCCGCCGCGGATGTTGAAGGCCCAGGCGATGGAGGAGGGGTCGGTCAGCACCGCATGGGTGGCGCCGTCCTTTGCGATCGCCGCCGCCAACCGCGCGAGCTTGTCCTTGGCGAGCTCGCCGGCAAAGCCGATCGGGTGAAGTTCGACCGGGGCCACCGGCGCGTCGGGCTGATCCTTCCAGATGATGTCAATCGGGTTCTTGTCGAGCGGCACCAGCACGGCGCCTGATTTGTCGGCCGAGGCCTGCAGCGCCTTGACCTCGCTGATCGTGTGCAGCCATGGATCGAAGCCGAGCCGTGCGCCCTTGCCAAGATTGTCTTTCAGCCAGACAGCCGGCGGATTGTCGACCAGGCTTTCGATCGAAAAGACGTCCAGGTCGACCTCGCTGCGCACCTGCAGCGTGTAGCGCCCATCGACAAAGACGAAGGCGCGGTCGCGCAGGACGATGGCGACGCCGGCCGAGCCGCTGAATCCGGTCAGCCATTTCAGCCGCGCCGAGCGGTCGGCGACATACTCGCCCTGATGCTCGTCGGCACGCGGCACGATGAAGCCGTCCAGCCCGTTGGCTTCAAGCCATTGGCGCAGGAGCGCCACGCGCGGTTTGCCGACGGCCGGGTCGCCGGCGGAATCGAAGGTCTGGAACATTGTGGGCCTCCTGCGGTCAGCGCAACCGTAGCGTACGGTCACGGAAATCGGAATCGATTTCCGGCTGCGCGCAACCTGCTACAGCATCGCTTGACTGACAACCGGCGGAACTTGGTCCAAGCTCGGTCGGTCCCGGGCTCAATGCTTGAGGTGGATCGTCACCCAGCCCTCGCGGTGCAAGGTTCTGACGTGGCGAAAATTCTGGCCGACATAGGCCGAGATGACGGCGTCGCGCTGGCGGTCGAGGATGCCTGACAGCACGATCGAGCCGCCGAGCGCGATGTGGCCAGCCATTTGCGGCGCCAGCCGCATCAGCGGCCGTGCCAATATGTTGGCGACGATGAGATCGAAGGGCGCGCGCTTGCCGAAGACCGGGTGGTGAAAGCCCGGCGCGGTCACCGTTTCCACCAGTGCCTTGACGTGATTGAGCCGCGCATTGGCGGCAGCCACCCGCACCGCCACCGGATCGATGTCGGTGGCCAGCACAGGAATATGCGCCAGCTTGGCGACTGCAATCGCCAGCACCGCGCTGCCGGTGCCGAGGTCGAGCGCATTGCGCGGATGCTCGCGCCGAACCACTCTTTCAAGCATTTCCAGGCAGCCGGCGGTGGTGCCGTGGTGGCCGGTGCCGAAGGCAAGGCCAGCCTCGATCTCGATGGCGATCTCGCCGCTGTGGCGCTTGCGGCGGTCATGCGCGCCGTGGACGAAGAAACGTCCGGCACGCACCGGCTTCAGCTCTTCCAGCGAATGCGCCACCCAGTCGATGTCGGGCAGGGCCTCGCGCTCGATCGGCTTCGACAGGGAAAGGCCGGCAAGGATGTCGGTCAAGCGGGT
>NZ_RZRK01000597.1:0-3807 GCF_003997835.1 Mesorhizobium sp. M7A.F.Ca.CA.004.12.1.1 | reverse complement strand
CAGTGACGCTGGCTTGGCCTGACCGCCCTTCAGCAGCGAGATAGCCTCGTCGGCACCGATGGCGCGCGGCGCCGGCGGCGTAGCAAGGCCAAAGCTCGGGAACCGCTCAGTGGCCATGCCTACCAGCCCCCGATGACCAGCATCACTGCACCGATCAGCACAACGATCTGGCTGCGCCAGTCGCGGATGATGAAGACGACCGGATCGTCATGCATCTCGTTGCGGCGCGCCAGGATCCAGACGCGCATGGTGAGATAAAGCACGATCGGTGCCAGCGGCCAGATCAGCCACGGATGCGGATAAAGCTCGCGCACCGCGACACTGTCCATGTAGAGCGCCAGCACCAGCGCCGAGGAGAAGGCCGAGGCCATGCCGGCCTGGGCGACGATCTCCTGGTCTTCGGTGCGATAGCCGCGGCCGGCAATGCGCTCGCCAGGCGGAATGGCGGTGGTGCGCAGTTCGACGAAGCGCTTCACCAGCGCCAGCGACAGGAAGAAGAAGATAGAGAAGGCCAGCAGCCAGAACGAGACGTCGACGCCGGTCGCCGCCGCACCGGCCAGGACGCGGATCGTGTAGAGGCCGGCGAGTGTCAGCACATCGACCAGCAGCATGCGCTTGAACGACAGCGAATAGGCCGTCGTGACGACCATATAGCCGCCGAGCACAGCCATGAATTCGGGCGACAGGAACAGCCCGGTGCCGATGCCGATCGCCAGAAGCACCGCGATTGCGCCAAGTCCGAACGGGATCGACAGCGCACCGCTGGCGAACGGCCTGTTGCGCTTGGTGAGGTGTTTGCGATCGAGCGCGAGGTCGAAGAAATCGTTGAGGATATAGATGGCCGATGCCACCGAACTGAACGAGACGAATGCCAGCAGGCATTGCCAGATCATGTCGGTGTTGAAATATTCATGCGAGAGCACCATCGGCACTGCGATCAGCGAATTCTTCAGCCACTGATGGACACGCAGCATCTTGACGATGGTCCGCAAAGTCGGCTTCGGCGCCGGCATCGTCTCGGCGCCATGCGCTGCCTGCCAGCGCGCGGCATGGCGGTCGGGCGCGACGACGATCGCGTTGCGCGCTGCATCGAAGACCTGGAGATCGTGACGGCTGTTGCCGGCATAGTCGAAACCGCCATCGCCATAGGCTGCGATCAGCGAAGCGCGCTTCCTGCCCGAGGTGAGATTGGCGAGACCATCGGTGGCCAGCACCTGGTCGAAAATGCCGAGATGGGCCGCGATGGCGTCGGCGAACTTGCGCGGCGTACCGGTCGCCAGCACGATCTTGCGGCCCTCGGCGTGTTCGGTCCGGAGGCGGCAAAGCAGCACCTCGCGATAGGGCAGCGATGCCGGATCGATGTCGATGCGCTGCGCGATTGCCTGCTTCAGCCGCGCCGGCCCGCCGGCGATCCAGAACGGTACCAGGAAGATATAGAGCGGGTTCATCTTGAGAAGGATGAACAGCCCTTCCCACAACAGGTCGGTCGCGATCAGCGTGCCGTCGAGATCGACCGCAAGCGGTATTGCGTTCCTGTCCGACCGCGCATCCATGTCCGTCCTGCCCTGCCCGCGTAGAGTTGCGCGCCGCTTTCCGGCGTCTTGAGGCTGGTATAGCGGGCGATGGCGTAGCGAACGTTAAAACGCCCGGTTGCAGACGGCTGCCGTGACGGTATTTCCGGCGTCATTGTTAAGCGACTGCTACCGGAAACGATAAAAGGCCGAGCAAACGCCCGGCCTCTCAAGATATGCCAACCGGAATTACTTGATTCGGGCGACGCCGCCCGAGATTTCGATGGTTTCCGAACCGGTCAGAGCTTCGAGGTCGCCGTTCGGCAAGGTGACGAAACAGCCATTCGGGCAGAACTCAACCGTTTCGCCACCAGCCAGCGCGAGGTCGGTCTTGCTGCCGCCCTCGGTCACGACCAGCGTGCGGGTCTCGGCGTCCTTGTTGACCGCGCTTGCGGCATGGACCGAGCCGATGGCGGCGACCAGGGCGACGGCAGCGACGAGAGACTTCCACATGGTGCAATATCGGTGTTCCCACCGCCTCTGTTGCATTTCGCAAGGCAATTTCGCCTTTGCATGGGAGCTTATAGGAGATGGAAGCTGAACCGCAACTGAATGCCGCATTCATGCCGCAATCGGTTCCGGCAGGATCAAGGTCGACGGAGTCCCAGCTTAGTCCGGATCTGGCTTCTTGGTTTTGCGGGACTTGACCAGCCGCTTCTTCTCCGCCTCGGCTTCGGCCTTTATCTGCTCCTGTTCGGCGAAGTCGGCCTCGATCTTGTCGTCGTCTGTCGGCCACGCCTTGGGCTTATGGGCCTCGACCACGGCGCGCGGCGTCGAGGGCATCTCGATGTGTTCGCTGCTGAATTTTTCGAGGACGGCAAAACGGATGTCGTTCTGCGCGATGTTGCCATTCATCACATCGGCCAGGAACACGCGGATCTCGAATTCCAGGGCGGCAGGGCCGAAATTGGAAAACAGCACGAAGGGTTCGGGGTTCTTCAGCACCATCGGGTGGCTGCGGGCGATCTCCAGCAGGACGGCATGAACCTGCTTGACGTCGCTGCCGTAAGCGACGCCGACCTTGATGTCGATGCGGCCGAGCTTGTTGCGGTGAGTCCAGTTGCCGACGGCGTTGTTGATCAGGTTTGAATTGGGCAGGATCACCGATTGCCGCTGGAAGGTCTCGATCTCGGTGGCGCGCACGCTGATCTTCTTGACTGTGCCGCTGACATCGCCGGCAACGATCCAGTCGCCCACCTTGAATGGCCGCTCGGCCAACAGGATCAGGCCGGAAACGAAATTGGACACCACGTTCTGCAGGCCAAAGCCGATACCGAGGGAAAGAGCGCCGGCGACCAGCGCCAGGCTGGACAGGTCTATGCCCGCCGCCGAGATGCCGACCAGTGCCGCGAGCGCGACGCCGGCATAGCCGACCGCCAGCCTGATCGAGTTGCGCACGCCGGTATCGACCTTGCCACGCGCCATCACCGAACCGTCGAGCCAGCCCTGGAACCAGCGCGTCAGGAAATAGCCTATGATGAAGACGACGATGCCGGAGAGGATGCCGGTCACCGAAATGGTCACCGACCCGATGTTGATCCCGGTTGCGAGCTTGTAGGCCCAAGCCTGGATATCGCCCAGCTGGAAACCCCACATCAGCAGGATCAGCGGCAGGAACACCAGCACGATCATCACATTGATGGCAACGCTGACGACAAGGCCGAGCTGGTCGAGGGCCGTATCCTCGTAGCTGGATTTGGCCGACAGCCAGCGCCCGACGGTGGTGTTGGCGAAAGCACCCTCCTCGCCGATCGCCTGTGCCGACAGGAAACCGATATAGGCGGTGATCAGCGCGGTGCCGGTAACGACGACCTGCAGCGAAACGAACAGAGCGAGGCCGATGTAACCAAGCAGCGCCGCGACGATGGTGAAAAGACCGAGTGCAAGCGCCGTATAGCGCAGCCATGCCGGCCACGGCCGCCAACTTCCATCACGCGCCTTGAATGGCCTCAGCATCGCCATCAGGATCAGGATGACGCCGACGATGATGGTTGCGCCGAAACTGCGGGCAATGGTCAATGACAGCGGCGAGCCCATTTTGTCGTTGATCACCGACAGGAAGGTGTTGACGCTGATGACCACGGCCATGGCGGTGGTCAGGCGCACCAGCCAGCGCGCCGGCCCCGTTTCGACCGGGATAAGGCGCCAGTTCGGCAGCCGCGGCTCCAGCGCCGCATTGGTCAGCCGGTTGACGCAGAACACCACGCCGATGGCGGTCGCCAATGCATTGAGGAAC
>NZ_RZRK01000596.1:0-3825 GCF_003997835.1 Mesorhizobium sp. M7A.F.Ca.CA.004.12.1.1 | reverse complement strand
GGGTGACAGTTCATCGGGTGGATTTGGTGAGCGCGATGGGATTCGAACCCATGACCTACTGATTAAAAGTCAGTTGCTCTACCGGCTGAGCTACGCGCTCCCGCGGGCGAAAGGCGGCCCTCGAAATTGCGCGGAACATAGGGAGAGTGCCTCGACCGGTCAACCGGAAAAAGAGAGCTCGCAAACACGGGTGGCTTCGGCCTGTCGCGACACTTGCCAGCCGCGCCACCGGTGGGAGAACAGCCAAGGGAACACTGGCATTTCTGCCCGACAGCGGCATCCAGTCTGGGGAACAATTGTATGCGCCGCTCGTTTTCCCGGCACAGGGACGTCCGCCAAAACCATCGAGGAGAAAACCAATGAACAGAATCACAACGAGCCTTCTGGCGGCCACTCTCTCCGCCACATTCGTTGCGGCGGAGGCCGTGTCGGTTAACGCCCAATCGAACTATGTGCCGCAATCCCAGGTCGCGGTGCCGGATGTGCAGACAGTCCAGTACCGGGAGTGGCGCAAGGACCGCTACAATCGCAATTTTTCGCGTGACCGCAGTTTTTCGCGTGACCGCAATTTTTCCCGCAATCGCGGCGCGTATTGGAACGGCCATCGCGGCTATCGCGAATATCGCCCCGGCTACCGTCGTCACGGCGATTATTGGTTCCCGCTCGCGGCGTTCGCGACTGGCGCGCTGATCACCGGTGCCATCATCAACAACGAGAACAACCGCGTCTACGGAGGCAACGCCCACGTCCAGTGGTGCTACGACCGCTATCGCAGCTACCGTGCTTCGGACAACACGTTCCAGCCGAATTACGGCCCTCGCAAGGAGTGCCGTTCGCCTTACTGATTCGTGAATGAGTGCCAATAGCTGACGAGTAGACCCGTGCCAGAATCTGTCGCGGGTCTTCTCTTTTCAGTAAGCATGGGAGCCGGCATCAGCCAGCCCAACTGATGGCCTTGATGATGTAAAAACGTGCATCGCCTTCCGAAGGTGAGCGATATGCTCCAAGGGCGTCGCAAATTCGAACCGCCGCGGCGCTCAGTTCCCAACCAAGCACTTCCAGGTCGTCATCGACATCCGTCACGTAAGACTGGGTCAGTTCGTCGATGCTATTTGTCTCGCCGAAGGATCGAACCCGCTTTGCGTCGATCATAACGTCATCGGGCCAATTTGAATTTGCCCAGGCCCAGAGCCAACTCTGCGACTTAGCGCTCGTGGACCCGGCAATCTGGACCTCTGCGGTGACTTTGATTTCTCCGCCCTTGGAAAACAAAAGCCTTCTGGTCTCGATGTCATAGTCGTAGCGAGACGAGTGGCCGAGCTGGAAGTCTCTCTCCAAGCGGTCATTCTTGGCATTTAGTTGTTCGATAGCCTCGTCGCGCCAAGCAGGATACCAATCTGGCTTCATTTCCCCTCGCCCCATTAGACAATCGGTTATGGCACACTCAGCGTCCGTCGCACAGCATCGCGCCAACCCGCGAGTTTGGCTGAGCGTATGGAGCTATCCATGTCCGGCTGGAAGCGCCGCTCCAGCGCCCAGCTTTTCGCAAACTTCTTAGCATCCGGCCACACGCCCGCCTTCGAGCCGGCCAGCCAGGCCGCCCCCAACGCCGTCGTCTCCAGAATGGTCGGGCGGTCGACCGGTGCATCGAGGATGTCGGCCAGACGCTGCATGGTCCAGTCCGACGCCACCATGCCGCCATCGACCCGCAGCACGGTCTTGGCCGAAGCCCCCTTCCAGTCCTTGCGCATGGCGTCGAGCAGGTCGCGCGTCTGGTAGGCAACGGATTCGAGCGCGGCACGGGCAAACTCGGCCGGGCCAGAATTGCGCGTCAGTCCGAAAATGGCGCCGCGTGCCTCGGCGTCCCAATGCGGCGCGCCGAGCCCGACGAAGGCCGGCACCAGGTAGACGTTTTGGGTCGGATCGGCTTCATCAGCCAATTTGCCGCTCTGCTCGGCCTTGCCGATCACCTTGATGCCATCGCGCAGCCATTGCACCGCAGCACCGGCAATAAAGATCGAGCCTTCCAGCGCGTAGGTCGTCTTGCCGTTCAGCCTGTAGGCAATGGTGGTCAAGAGCCGGTTCTTCGAACGCACAAGATCGCTCCCGGTGTTGAGCAGGGCAAAGCAGCCGGTGCCGTAGGTGGATTTCATCATGCCCGGCTCGAAACAGGCCTGGCCGATGGTTGCCGCATGCTGGTCGCCGGCGACACCGAGGATTCTTATCTCGGCGCCAAAGAGATTTTTCTCCGTGATTCCATAGTCATCGGCGCAGTCTTTCACCTCGGGAAGTATTTCTATTGGGATGTTGAGGATCGACAGCAGCTCGTCGTCCCAGGCATTCTCAGCGATATTGTAGACCAGCGTGCGCGAGGCGTTGGTGGCGTCCGTGGCGTGGACCTTGCCGCCGGTCAGCCGCCAGATCAAAAAGCTGTCGATGGTGCCGGCGAGCAATTCGCCCTTCTCGGCGCGTTTTCTCGCGCCTTTCACCTTGTCCAGCATCCAGGCGATCTTGGTGCCGGAAAAATAGGGATCGAGCAGCAGGCCGGTCTTGCGGGTGAACTTTTTCTCCAAGCCCTGCTTCTTGAGTTTCTGGCACAGCGGCGCGGTGCGCCGGTCCTGCCAGACAATGGCATTGTGGATCGGCTTGCCGGTCGCCTTATCCCAGATGACGACTGTTTCGCGCTGATTGGTGATACCGAGCGCCGCCACGTCGGAAGCATTCCGGCCGGCCTTCTTCAGCGCCGCCTTCACGGTCGACACCACACTCGCCCAGATATCTTCCGGATCGTGCTCGACCCAGCCGGAGGCCGGATAGTGCTGGGCGAATTCGTTTTGCCCACTGCCGGCGACCTTCATCTCGCCGTCGAACAGGATCGCCCGGGTCGAAGTCGTGCCCTGGTCGATGGCAAGGATATATCCGGTCATTATGCCTCCCCGCTTAGTCTTTTACACAAACAGGGGAGACGGCAAGATGCCGCCTCCCCCAATGTCACACGGGCGCAGACGCCCGCTTAGAACAATCTTACTTTTGCCAGCTCTTCACCAGTTCGTCGTAATTGATGGTGATCGGCTTTTCCTTCTCGTTCTCGATCTTCAGCTGAGGAGCGAGATTGCCCTTCTTGACCGCGTCGGCGTTCCAGTAGGCGAGGTCATGCTCTTCGGCCATCTTCGGACCGATGTCGCCCTGGATGCCAGCCTTTTCCAGGCGTTCCATGACCTTTTCCTGCTCAGAGCAAAGCGAGTCCATCGCCTCCTGCGCCGTCTTGGCGCCCGACGACGCATCGCCGATCGCCTGCCACCAGAGCTGTGCCAGCTTCGGATAGTCCGGAACGTTCGTTCCGGTCGGCGACCACTGAACACGGGCCGGCGAGCGGTAGAACTCGATCAGGCCGCCGAGCTTCGGAGCGCGTTCCGTGAAGCTCTTGTCCTGGATCGTCGACTCGCGGATGAGCGTCAGGCCGACATGGCTCTTCTTCACGTCGACCGTCTTCGACACCACGAACTGCGCATAGAGCCAGGCGGCCTTGGCGCGATCATCAGGCGTGGACTTGAGAAGCGTCCATGAACCCACGTCCTGATAGCCGAGCTTCATGCCGTCCTTCCAGTAGACGCCGTGCGGCGACGGAGCAAAGCGCCATTTCGGCGTGCCGTCCGCGTTCACGACCGGCAGCCCGTCCTTGACGAAGGAGGCGGTGAAGGCGGTGTAAGTGAACATCTGCTGCGCGACCGTGCCTTGCGACGGGACGGGGCCGGATTCGCCGAACGTCATGCCCTGGGCTTCCGGCGGCGCATAGGCCTTCAGCCAATCCAGGTACTTCTGGAT
>NZ_RZRK01000595.1:0-3826 GCF_003997835.1 Mesorhizobium sp. M7A.F.Ca.CA.004.12.1.1 | reverse complement strand
CCGCTGTTCGACAAGCGCGACATCCACGTGCACCTGCCGGAAGGCGCCACGCCGAAGGACGGCCCGTCTGCGGGTGCTGCCATGGCGACAGCCATTGTGTCGGTACTGACGGGTATTCCGGTCCGGGCGGATGTGGCGATGACCGGCGAGATAACGCTTCGCGGCCGCATCTTGCCGATCGGCGGGCTCAAGGAGAAGCTGCTCGCCGCACTGCGCGGCGGCATCAAGAAGGTGCTGATCCCGGAAGACAATGCCAAGGACCTGGCGGAGATCCCGGACAATGTGAAGAACGGCATGGAGATCATTCCGGTCTCACGTGTCGGCGAGGTGTTGCGCCACGCGCTGGTGCGTATGCCGGAGCCGATCGAATGGGTCGAACCGGTCAATCCGCCGGCCTCGACAGACAGTGCCGACGACGCTGGAAAGTCCCTGGCGCATTAGAGCGCCGGGCGTCCATCTGGACGCACAAAGGACGCTCTAACGCTCGGACTTGCGCATGGCCCTTTCCGAAAACCGGCTACGGTTTTCGAGGCCATGCGTTGGTTTTCGTCAAGGTTGCAGCGCACAAACGGAGAGCCGGGCCTAGAGCCCGGCTTTTTCATGTGAAAAACCCAGCATTTCCGGGCTTTTTCCGCTTTTTTCCTGCCTTTTCGACTTGGTTGCGGGAGCGCTTCTTTCTAAAGTCCGTTTCCTGCCGGATGAGTCGATAGTTCCGGTGTTCTCATGGAAGGGAATTTTTATGAACAAGAACGAACTGGTGTCCGCTGTCGCCGACGCCGCGAGCATTTCGAAGGGTGACGCGCAGTCGGCGGTCGATGCGGTATTTTCCGTGATCACCGGCGAACTGAAGAAGGGCGGCGATGTCCGGCTTGTCGGCTTTGGCAATTTCTCCGTGTCAAAGCGTGCGGCTTCGACCGGCCGCAATCCTCAGACCGGCGCCGAAGTGAAGATCCCGGCGCGCACCGTGCCGAAGTTCTCGGCCGGCAAAGGCCTCAAGGACGCAGTCAACTAAGCGTTTTTTCTTTTCAGAGACCTCAGAAAAGCCGGGCTTGCCCGGCTTTTCATTTTTTGTGCCCGACGCTGACGCGACGGCGGCCGGCTTATGCGGTCGGCGCCTCGGCGCGCATCAGACCTTCCTTCTTGAGATCGGCCCAAAGCGCTGGGGGCAGTTTCGCATCGAGCAGCGAGCGATTGCTCTCGACCTCGCTCGGCCGCTGGCCACCGGGGATCACCGAGACGACCGAGGGGTGCAGCAGCGGGAATTGCAGGGCGGCCTCGATCAGCCTGACACCATGACGCTTGCAGACGTTTTCGATCCCGGCGACCCGATCGAGTATGTCCTTCGGCGCTTCCGAGTAGTTGTAGTAGGCGCCGGGCTTCGGTCCGGTCGCCAGGATGCCGGAGTTGTAGGGGCCGCCGAGAACGATGCCGATGCCGCGTGCCTGGCAGAGCGGCAGGAAGGACGTCAGCGCCTCCTGTTCCAGGAGCGTATAGCGTCCGGCCAGCAGGAACAGGTCGAAGTCGCCGCGCTCGGCCAGCGTCTGCGCGACCTGCCACTCATTGATGCCGCCACCGAACGCCTTGATCACGCCCTGGTCGCGCAGCGACAGCAAGCCGTAATAGCCCGAGCGCATGAACTCCTCGATGCGCCGGTCGGAGGCTTCCTTGCTGCCATGCGTGAAGATGTCGACATCGTGGACGAAGAGGATGTCGATCCGGTCGACGCCGAGGCGCTCAAGCGAGGCCTCGAACGAGCGCATGACACCGTCATAGCTGTAGTCGTACACTTCGCGGCGCGACGGCGTGTCGAAGAACTTGCCGATGCCGGTGCGCTCTTCGGGCGGGCAGGCGCGCATGATGCGGCCGACCTTGCTCGACAGCACATAGTCGTCGCGCTTCTTGCCGCGCAGGAACGGGTTGAGCCGCGTTTCCGACAGGCCGAGTCCATAAAGCGGCGCGGTGTCGTAGTAGCGGCAGCCGGTCGCCCACGCGGCTTCCAGCGTGGCGTTGGCGTCCTCGTCGGAGACGGCACGGTAGAGGTTGCCGAGCGGCGCCGCGCCGAAGCCGAGCTCGGTGAAACTGATGCCGCCATTGCCGATGCGGTCGAAATGCCGTGTCTTCATATGCTGCCGTTTGCCTCGCTCGATTTGTCTGACATGACACTATCACGCCTGTGGTCAGGCAAAAGCATAGCTGCGGGTTGGACACGCATTTTCGCGGTTGCTAGCATGAACGAAATCAAGCTGTTCGTGGCAGCAAGGGCGGCAAATACCAGGGGTGATTTTTGATGGCAGGATCGCGGTGAGCGACAAGAGCAAAAGCCTGTTCGAGACCGCGCTTGAGGAACTCGGCGGCGTGCTGGCCCGCATCGACGAAAGCCGGATCGACGCCGCCTGCAAAATGCTGGCCGGCGCGCGACAGATCGTCGTCTATGGCTGCGGCCGCGAGGCCTTGCAGGTCAAGGGGTTTGCCATGCGGCTCTACCATTTGGGCCTGCCGGTGTCCGTGGTCGGCGACATGAACACACCGCCGCTGGGGCAGGGCGATGTCTTCCTGGTCAGCTCCGGGCCGGGAGAGACCTCGACCGTGCTGACCCTGATGCAGGTCGCGCACCAAGCAGGTGCAACCAATCTCCTGCTGACCGCCCAGGCCGCAGGCAGCGCGGCGAAGCGCGCGGACTTCACCCTACTCATTCCCGCGCAGACCATGGCCAACGATCAGGGGGCGCAGAAGACATCGGTGCTGCCGATGGGCTCGGTGTTCGAAGGCGCGCTGTTCCTGCTGTTCGAGGTGATGGTGCTGAAACTCAGGGAATTGATCGGGGCGTCGCCCGAAGCCATGCGCGCCCGCCACACCAACATGGAATAGATCATGCGCTACGAACTGATGCTGCCACACCAGATCCGCAGGGCGATCGCCGAGAATTGGCCGGTCGCTCTGCCGCTCGGCGTGCTCGAATACCATGGCGAGCACATGGCCGTCGGCATGGACACGCTGGCCGTCGTCAAGACGCTGGAGCTGTTCGAAAAGGAGAAGGACGTCGTCATCCTGCCGCCCTTCTACTACGGTGCTGCGAGTTATGCGGTGGCGCCCCCGGAAGGCAGCGGCTCGGTGCAGGTCGGCGGCAATGCGCTGGCGCCGTTCGGCGAGGAGCTGTTCTACAGCCTGCTGCGCATCGGCTTTCGCAACATCCACGCCATCATCCACCACCAGACCGAGAACTTTGCCGCCGGCATGCCGACCGATCTGGCGTTCAAGACCGCCGGCCGCCAGGCGATCTTCCGCTTCCTCGAAAAGGAGCGCGGCGAGGGCTGGTGGGGCTCTCAGGCGATGGCCGACTACTATTCCGGGCACGCCACCGGTGAAAATTTCTTCAACTGGGTGCAAGTGCATCCGCTGATGTCGGCTGACATGAACGGCAAGTACCCGTTCGATCATGCCGGCATCGGCGAGACCTCGCTGATGCTGGCGCTATGCCCGGAGGCTGTCGATGCCGCTCACTTCAACGACAACAAGAGCTGGTATACGGCGAGCGCCAAGGATGCTTCGGCCGAGCTTGGGCAGAAGGGCGTCGCCATGATCATGGACCACCTGCGCACGATCCTGGCAGCCTAGCGGGCCGCCCTGCTACTTCACCGCTCCTGCGGTCATGCCCATGATCAGATAGCGCTCAAGCGCGATGCCGATCACCGCCAGCGGCGCGATGGCTGCCGTGGCGAGCGCTGCCATCGACCACCAGTTGATGCCTTGCGAGCCGGTCTGGCTCGCCACCATGACGGGGATCGTCTTGGCGTCGGTCGAGGTCAAAAGGGCGGCGAAGAAATAC
>NZ_RZRK01000594.1:0-3830 GCF_003997835.1 Mesorhizobium sp. M7A.F.Ca.CA.004.12.1.1 | reverse complement strand
GTAGGGGATGTTCGCGCCATAGGCGCCCCAGTTGACCGCCGACGAAGGAATGCGCTTGCCGCGCGAATCCGTCACCTCATAGCCGGACCGGTCGAGATAGCCCGGATCGTTGCGCAATCTCGGCAGCATCTCGTTGACGATGATCGATTGCGGCACGCCCCAATAGGGATGGAAATCGACCTGCTTGATCTGGTCGTAGAAGAAGGAGGTCTGGTTGGTGGTCCGGCCAACGACGACACGCGTCTTGAGCTTTTCCTCGCCATTGTCGATGTAGCTCGCGGTGAAGGCCGGCTGGTTGATGAAGACGCGCGGGCTGCCGAGATCGGAGGGCAGCCAGCGCAGTTCCTCGAGCGCCACTTCCACCTTCAGCAGCTTGTCGGCCTTGGATGTTCCGGCCAGCGTCGCGACGGTGCGCGGGCCGATGACGCCGTCGCCCTTCATGCCTGCCTTTTGCTGCACGGCCTTGATGACCGGGACCAGTTCCGGATCATAGACTTCGCTGGTGGCCAGCCTGGACAGGATCTCGCCATAGGCGCCGCCCATCTCGTCATCGAGATTGCGCGCGATCAAGGTCAGGAGCTTCGGCAGTTCGGGGCTGGTTCCGCCCGGCTTCAGCAACAGTTTGGGGTCGACGACGATTTCGTTTTCCGCACTGGCCTGCAGAGATTCGAGTTCGACGCGCAGCGCCTGGTATTCCGCATTCTGCGGATGCCGCGATTCGAGATAGGTGCGCACTTGCTGGGTATGCGCCAGCGTCCTCAGCACGCCTTGCAAGTCGAGCGGCTTGGCCGGGAAATCATAGTAGCCGGTCATGCGGTTGGGATCGACGCGGCCGTTCTGGGCGTCGTGGGCATAGCGCAGCACACGCGCGGAAAGCGCCATCTCGAAACGGACGAGCTCTTTCAGTTGCGCATTGGCGTCAGTCGTCGATGCGCCGGCAGCGGGCACTTCGACCGTATAGTCGGCGGGCGTGAGGCCATAGCTTGAAGCCTCGCCAAGCACCCGAACCGCATCCTGCGCGCGGCTGTTGAGGCTGGTTCCGCTTATCCAGATGAAATCCGGATTGGCCGAGTAATACGCGATCAGCGCCTTGGCGATGTCGGGCTCGGCTAAGAGTTCGTAGTCAGCCAAGCTGGCAACCGCTTCACGAAACGCAGCGCCCGTTGCCGACGGCACGAAAGCCGCATCCTGTGGCGCCGCCGGCTCTGGCGTCGGGGCCAGCGCCGAGAAGTCGACGCGAACCAGCCGGTCCGCCTTGTAGGTGTAATAGGATGGGCTGCTGATTCTCGCGCCGCCACCGCCACCGCTGGCCGGAGCCTTCGGCTTTGGCTTGTGCTTCGGTGGCGGGGGCGGAAACTCGCCTTTCGGCGCGTGCTTTACGCCGCCGCCGAAAAGCATGTCGAACAGCCCCTGCGCGCCTGCCTGGGGTACACCGAAAGCCAGCGTTGCCGCGATCGCCACCAGCGGCATCACGGTTGCTTTGTTTCCGAGGAATTTCATGAATCACCCGCTCCGGCCGCAACCGGTTCCCGTTCCGCACGCTAGATCGTCCCGCTCACCGCATGGCGGATGTAAGGCGCGACTATACTGATTCATACCGATTTCGTTAAGCTTTCATAAATTTTGGAAAGCCTGTTGCAGAACGGTTTCACAAGATCGTGACGGCTGGAGCGGAGGGTTGTTCCGCCCCAGCCGGAAATCTCTCGGGATCAGGCGTTGGCGCCGCCATCGATGGTCAGGGCAGCGCCGGTGACGAAGCGGCCTTCAGGGCCTGCAAGCCAGGCGACCATGCCGGCAATGTCATCGGCCTTGCCGAAACGCGGTGTTGCCATTTTCCGGCGCTGATGCTCGGCATGCGGGCCGTCGGCCGGGTTCATGTCGGTGTCGGTCGAACCGGGATGGACGACGTTGGCGGTGATGCCGCGCGGGCCGAGGTCGCGCGCCAGCGCCCTGGTCAGGCCGACCAGCGCCGCCTTGCTGGCCGAATAGGCCGTGAGGCTGCCGTCGGTCGCCCTCTCGGCAAGGTTGCTGCCGATCGAGATGATGCTGCCGCCCTCACCCATATGCACGGCCGCCGCCTTCGAGGCGATGAATGGAGCCCGGAGATTGACCTCCATGGTCTCGTCGAAATCTGCGAGCGACAGCGTGTCGATGGGGGCGGCCCGCCAGATGCCGGCGCTGTTGACCAGGATGTCGAGCCGGCCGAAGGCGGTCACTGCGTCATCGACGGCCTTGTCTATGGCCACCGCATCGCGGTTGTCGGCCTTGATCGCGATGGCGCGGCCGCCCTTGGCCTCGATTTCGGCGACAACCGAGCGGGCCTGCTCCTCGCCATGCACATAAGTTAGCGCGACACTGGCGCCGTCGGCCGCGAGCCGTCGCGCAATCGCCGCACCGATGCCGCGACTGCCGCCGGTGACGAGCGCGGCCTTGCCGCCCAGTTGGTTGGATGACATCGATTTCTCCTTTTGTAACGATCGATACATAAATACCTGTCAGCCTTGCCCGTCGGCGTCAACTTAATTATGTATCGATCAACACAGAAAAGAGCATCATGCCGGAACGAGGCCGCCCCCGCACTTTCGATCGAACCGCAGCCCTGCGCCGCGCGATGGAGGTGTTCTGGGCCCGTGGTTACGAAGGCGCGTCGATGAGCGAGCTGACCGCCGCCATGGGCATCAACTCGCCCAGCCTCTACGCTGCCTTCGGCAGCAAGGAGGCGCTGTTCCTGGAGGCGACGGATTTTTACTCGCACACCGAGGGTGCCGACATCTGGCTGGCGCTGGAGGAAGCTCCGACTGCGCGGCAGGCGATCGAACAATTCCTGAGCCTGACGGCGAGGGCCTATGCGCAGAGCGATCGTCCGCAGGGCTGCCTGATCACGCTGGGCGCACTGCATCAGGATTCGAGCCGCGGCGCCATCTGCGACGACCTGCGCCGTCGTCGCGCCGAAAACCACACCGCACTGCAGAAGCGTCTGGAGCGCGGCGTTGCCGAAGGCGAATTGCCGGCGGATTTCGATGCGAGCGCCGCCGCGACCTTCTTCGCCACGGTCCAGCACGGCATGTCGATCCAGGCGCGCGACGGCGCCTCGCATAATGCCCTGCTGGCGACGGTAGCCGGGGCCATGGCGGCCTGGAGGACGCTGGCCGGCGGCAGCGCGGCGTGACAAACGCCGGCTGGTGTGCTCGAAATCCGCCAGCAAGGCGGGAGGGATGAGAGCGTGAAAAAGGGTTATCGCGAGCTGCTGGACGAGGCGAACGCCGTGATCGAGGTGGTTTCGCCGGAGGAGGCGGCCGGGCTGATCGACGATGAAGACACCATCTTCGTCGATCTGCGCGATCCACGCGAAGTGGAACGCGACGGCAAGATTCCCGGCGCCAAGCATGTCACGCGCGGCATGCTGGAGTTCTGGATCGACCCCGAAAGCCCTTACCACAAGCCCTTCTTCGCCTCGGGCAAGAACTTCGTGTTCTTCTGCGCCGGCGGCTGGCGCTCGGCGCTGGCCACAAAGACGGCGCAGGACATGGGGCTTTCGCCGGTCAAGCACATCCTTGGCGGCTACACCGCCTGGAAGGCCGCCGGACTGCCGGTCGAACCCGGCGAGAAGAAGAAATAATCTCGACCGCCGCTCAGTGCAGCAGCAATGGCTCGCGATTCGCCACGAAGCCAACCGCGCGTTCGACCACGCCCTTGTCGGCGAGAATGCGGCGGTGGCCGAGCCCGTCGGCCCAGTAGAGCCGCACATGGCCGCCGGCGCCGGCATAGCGCCTTGCATGATCGGCCGAGACTTCGCGGTCGTCCTGCGCATGGATGACCAGGGTCGGCAC
>NZ_RZRK01000593.1:0-3842 GCF_003997835.1 Mesorhizobium sp. M7A.F.Ca.CA.004.12.1.1 | reverse complement strand
CATGGACAGCCTGTCCCCCCCCCCCCCCGCCACTGAGAACCGCATCGCAGCCTTGCAGGCGATGGCGCAGCAGATGCAAGGCGAAACCCAGGCCGCCCCGCGCCAGGCATCGACGCCACGGCAGGCAGATCAACCGCGGCCATCCGGCCCATGGGGCGAGGCAGCGCAGCCCGAGCAGCCGGCGGAGCCCGCCAAGCCCAAATCCAACCCATGGGGTCGCAATCCGACCGGGCCCAAGGGCCGGTGGTCGTGAGCGTGGCGGACAGAGGACCACGACGCACAGTTTCAAGTGATCAGGAACACAGGGACGGCGGCGACTTCGTTGCCGGTCTCGCCGCACGCAAGGCGGCGGCGCGCCTGCTTGCCGCCGTCATCGACGCCAGGACGCCGCTTGATGGGCTGACCGATCACGAAAACGGCCACCCGCAATACAAGGCGCTCGACATGCGCGATCGCGGCCTTGTCCGCGCCATCCTGGTCACCGCGCTGCGCTATCGCATGACCATATCAGGGCTGCTGGCGCGGCGCCTGGAAAAGCCGCTGCCGCCCAACGCCACCGCTTTGTCGCACATATTGCATGTCGCCGCAGCCCAGATCCTGTTCCTCGATATTCCCGACAGCGCCGCCGTCGACATTGCGGTGACCCATGCCAAGTCCGATCCGCGCACGGTGCGCTTCTCCGGCCTCGTCAATGGCGTTCTGCGCACACTGGCACGTGCCAAGGAAACGGAATTGCCTGCCGCCCTTGCCGCCACCGACGAAGCGCCAAAGTGGTTTTCCGATCGGCTGAAGACCACCTACGGCAACGAGAAGGCCAGACAGATCCTCGAAGCGCATCGCGTTGAGGCGCCGGTCGACTTCTCGGTCAAGGCCGATCCCGGTCTCTGGGCCGAAAAACTCGGCGGCATCGTCCTGCCGACCGGCACGGTGCGGGTCGAGAATCTTGTCGGTCCGGTCACTGAATTGCCTGGCTTTGCCGAGGGCGCCTGGTGGGTCCAGGACGCCGCGGCCAGCCTGCCGGCCCGGCTGTTCGGCGATGTCGCGGGATTGCGGGTTGCCGATCTCTGCGCCGCGCCCGGCGGCAAGACGGCGCAGCTGATCGTTGCCGGCGCGAAGGTCACCGCCGTCGACACCTCGAAAAACCGGCTCGTGCGGCTGACGCAGAATCTCGAGCGTCTCGGCCTGTCCGCCGAAATCGTTCAGGCCGACCTGCTCAAGTATGAGCCAGAAGAACTGTTCGACGCTGTTCTCCTCGACGCACCCTGCTCGTCGACCGGCACGGTGCGGCGGCACCCCGACGTGCCATGGACCAAGACTTCGGCTGATGTCGAAAAACTGGCCGACCTGCAACGCAGGCTGCTCGCCCGCGCCGTCACGCTGGTGAAGCCCGGCGGCAGGATCGTCTTTTCCAACTGTTCGCTCGATCCGCTCGAAGGCGAGGATCTCTATCACGCCTTTCTGGCCGGCACGCCTGAAGTCGCCAACGATCCGCTGCGGCAAGGCGAGATCGCCGGCATCGATTCGTTCCTGACGCCGCAAGGCACGCTGCGCACCACGCCCGCCGACCTGGAGCTCGGCGTGCCGGAGCGCTCGGGCCTCGACGGCTTCTTCGCCGCTCGCATGCGGCGAGCCGGCTAGCGATTGAATTGCCCGGATTTACTGACTTTTTGGGGTAGGATCGGGGGCAAAGCCAGGTGAACCGGCGTGGGGTCGTGGAATTCGCCTTCGCACGAATCGTGCAATCATGTAGACTCGGCGCCGGGGTAGAGGACGATCAGGAGGGGTTTTGGCACTTGCTGCCAGCAGCACGACGCGTCTGTGGACGCTTGTCGCGAAGGAGTTCTGGCGCAAAACGCGCCGGCGCCTGCGCGCCGGGCCTGTCTATCGCTGGCGCTATTCCGGCCGCACGCCGGAACGTGTGCTGATCGCGCCGCCGGACCTGCGCCTCGCCGACCCGCAGATCGCACTCGAGATCTATTACGGCCGCTATCCCCTGTCGGGGCATCTCGTCGAGACCGGCGGCAAGTCGCCTTTCCAGATCAGCGTGCCCAATCACGGCTGGCAGAAGACGCTGCACGGCTTTCGCTGGCTGCGCCATATGCGCGCCGCCGGCACCGAGCTTGCCGCCGCCAATGCCCGCGCCCTGGTCTCCGATTGGATCACCATGCATGGCAGCCATATTTCCGGCATCGCCTGGGAGCCCGGCACGACGGCCAAGCGCATCATCGCCTGGTTGCAGCACTCCTCGGTCGTATTGCAGGGCGCCGAGTTCCCTTTCTACCGCGCCTTCCTGAAATCGGTAGCCATCCAGATCCGCTACCTCAGGTCGATGGCGCGCGAAATGCCCGACGGCAAGGACAGGCTGCGGGCCCGCATCGCGCTCGCCTTCGCTGCCTTGTCCCTGCCGGCGCCGGCCTCGGCCCTGCGTGGCGCGACCCGCAATCTTGCCGAGGAACTCGACCGCCAGATCCTCGCCGATGGCGGGCATATTTCGCGCAATCCGATGGTTGTCCTGGAAATCCTCGCCGACCTTCTGCCGCTGCGCCAGACCTATGCCAACCAGGCGGAAACGCCGCCGCAGGCGCTGATCGGCGCCATCGACCGCATGCTGCCGGCGCTGCGCTTCTTTCGCCATCAGGATGGCAGCCTCGCCCGCTTCAACGGCATGGGCGCCACCATCCACGACCGCATCGCCACCATTCTGCGCCACGACGACACCGCCGGCGCGCCGCTGCTGCATGCGCCGCATTCCGGCTATGAGCGCCTGTCGATGGGCGGCACCACGGTCATCGCCGACACCGGCCCGCCGCCGCCGGTCGATGTGTCCAACGCCGCACACGCCAGCTGCCTTGCCTTCGAACTGTCGTCCGGCCGCCAGCACTACATCGTCAATGCCGGCATCGACACCTATGGCGCGGCTGAATTCCGGCCGCTGGCGCGCGCCACCGCCGCGCACTCGACCGCCACCATCAACGACACCTCGTCGGCGCGCTTCAGCCATTCGCTGCGTGTCAACGACCTGCTCGGTTCCCCGCTGATCGGCGGCCCGCAGCACGTGCAGTGCAAGCGCACCGACCAGAAGGGTGTTCAGGGCTTCATCGCCCGCCATGACGGCTATGTCCCGCGCTTCGGCTTCCTGCATGAGCGCGAGCTGAAACTGTCGGCGAACGGCAATGTGCTGGCTGGTCGCGACCGCTTCCAGCGGCCCGGCAATGCAGCGATCCGCAACAATGGCCGCGACTTCGTCACCGTCCGCTTCCATGTCCACCCCGACATCAACCTTTTGCAGGACGAGCATGACCGCCTGGTGCTGGCCGCCGATCAGGCCGATACCTGGGTGTTCACAGCAGCCGAAGTGGTGCCGGAAGTCGAGGAATCAATCTATTTCGCCGGCCTTGGCGGCCCACGCCGCAGCCGCCAGATCGTGCTTGCCTTCAAAGCCTCGGAAATCGCCGAAGTCCACTGGCAGCTGACGCGCACCAGCATCGCCGGTCATCCGGAAAACAACTGATCCTCCTGGCAGGGCTTCGAACGCAGGTTAACAAAAGGCCTGACGACAACCAGTTCGGCGGCATCGGCAGCTTGCGTCGGCAACGATAGGAATTTTTTCTTGACTCGGTGACCTCAGCTATGGTACAAATTCGCCCATGGTGCTGATTTGCGCCAGTGACCCGCCGCACAGGCGGGTTTTTCGTTTTAATACGGATTCGTTGCCTTGCCCCACCTGACCGCCGGTTTGATTTCCGGACGGCATGTGCTACGGGCGCGGGCATCCATCACACCAGTCGTGAAAGGCTGCCAGCCCATGGCCGTCGCCGCCAAGAACATTCCCGCACCAGACC
>NZ_RZRK01000592.1:0-3848 GCF_003997835.1 Mesorhizobium sp. M7A.F.Ca.CA.004.12.1.1 | reverse complement strand
CGGGAACAAGGCTGGTTTGGAATTCCTCGGCGATATGATCCTGCCGAAGCCTGGCCCCCGGCTCGATCGCGCCGGATATGATGCGGTCCGCCAGAACCTTGCTGATGCGCACCGCGATGGTGTCGTCTGTGCCCTTTGCCATGTTTTATAGATAATTTGCGGCAGGGCAGCTTGTCGAGACAATTGCAGTCGAAATCGCGAGGCGCCAGAAGCAAGACTCAAGGCTGTGAGACGAAACCGTCGAGCGCAGGCATCGCCACGGTGACCAGGTCATGCAGCCGCTTCTTCGGCACCCCGTCGCGCGCCTGCACTGAGAGGCCAAACAACAGCGTGGTGTAGTAGTCGCCAAGCGCTTCCGGATCGGTATCCGGCTTGAGGTCGCCGTCGCGAACACCCTTTCTCAGGCGCTCCACAATCAATGCATTGCGCGCCAGTCGGCGCTCGGCCAGCCAATGCAGCACGCCGTCATTTTCGGTAGCGCAGTTGGTGGCGGCCGAGACAACCATGCAGCCCTTCGGCAGATCCGGCCTTGTGTAGATATCGATCGCATCGCGCAGCAGCCGCTCGACAAACCGCCGAGCGGTTGGTTCTTCGGCAAGGGCACCGGTGGCGAAGCTTCCTTCGCTGGTTTCGTAGAGAACAACGGCTTCGCGAAACAGATCCTCCTTCGAGCCAAAGGCGGCATAGATGCGCGCCGAGGCCAGGCCAAGCATGGAGACGAGGTCGGCCATCGAGGTGCCCTCGTAGCCGCGCATCCAGAAGGCATCGCGCGCTTTCTGCAGAGCCTGGGCTCTGTCGAACTCCCTTGGCCGTCCCGCCATCGCAACCTCCATTTCTTTATCGATCCACAAATAATCCGCTTGACTCAAGATTGCAAATTCAATTCTTTGTCGATCGATAAAGAATCGAAAGGAGACTGGCATGAGTTCACTCGATCAAGGGCTGCCATTCGGCGCCACTGCGACACAGGGAGGGATTGGCGCGAAGCGCGGCGCCACGCTGGCATTGCTCGCCTTCGCCCAGCTTATCATCGCTCTCGACATCAACATCGTCTTCGTGGCGCTGCCCGAAATCGGGGCTGGGCTGGGCTTTTCCGGCCAGACCTTGCAATGGGTGGTGAGCGCCTACACCGTGTTTACCGGCGGTTTTCTGCTGTTCGGCGGCCGCGCCGCCGACCTTATCGGTCAGCGCCGCATCTTCATCTTCGCGCTCTGGCTCTATGCGCTTTCGTCGCTGGTCGGCGGCCTCGCCTGGTCGCCGGAAATCATCATCGCTGCGCGTGCCGTGCAAGGCATCGGCGGCGCTTTCCTGTTCCCGGCGACGCTCTCGCTGATCAACCGCCTGTTTGCCGAAGGACCGGAACGCAACAGGGCGCTGGCGGTGTGGGGCGGTGCCGGCGCGAGCGGCCTTACCCTTGGCTCACTGGCCGGTGGAATCCTGACAGGCGCCTTCGGCTGGTCGTCGGTCTTCTACGTCAATGTGCTGCTGGCTGGCATCGCCATCATCGCCGCATTTGCCATCATTCCGCGCGATCCCAAGCGGCACCAGCACCGCAACTTCGATCTGCCGGGCGCGCTGACCGTCACCGCAGGCGCCACATTGCTGGTCTTCACGCTGGTCCAGGGACCTGAATATGGCTGGGGTTCGCCAGCGATCATCGCCAGCGCCGCACTGGCAGCGATCTTCATTATCGCCTTCGCGCTGATTGAGGCGAAGAGCGCTGACCCGCTGATGCCGCTGCGGCTGTTCCGCAATCGCAGCCTCGTCGCCGGCATGACGATCACCTTCCTGTTCATGGGAACGTTCGGAGCCCTGCCCTATTTCCTGACCGTGCTGTTGCAGACCGTACATGGCTTCACCGCCCTGCAAACAGGCCTGGCGTTCCTGGTGCCGTCGATCGCCATCGCCGCCGGCACGCAGCTCGGTGAGCGCCTGGCGACGCGCTTTTCTACACGCTCGACCCTGGTCGGCGGCATGATAGTCGGCGCAGCCGGCACAGCGCTGATGGTCCTTGGAGCATCAGCCGACAGCAGCTATGCCGCCATCGTTCCCGGCCTGATCATCTCCGGTGTCGGACAGGGCATCGTCTGGACCGCCATGTGGATCGCGGCCGCGTCGGGCGTGGCACACGACGAACAGGGCGTTGCCTCGGGAATGGCCTGCACGACGCTCAACATCGGCAACGCGATCGGCATGGCGACATTGATCGCGATCGCCAACAGCCATGTCGGCGGATTGACTGGCGATGCACTGAAGGCCGCGATCGCCGACGGCATACAGATCGCCTTCTGGCTGGCGGCGGCGGGCATCTTTGTCAGCCTGCTGGCCGCGTTCGCTTTGCCGGGAAAGGCGAAGCAGCGGGCAACCGGGTGACGCCGCTCAGTTCACCCGGCTGATGCAGAAATCGATGACGTCGATCAGCGCCGATTTCTGCGGCGTCGCTTCCAGCGGCGCCAGCGCGTCGCGGGCGATCTCGCCGAAATGGCGGGCTCGTCCGATCGTGTCGGCGATGGCGCCATGGCGAGTCATCAGGCCGATCGCCTTTTCCAGGCCGGCGTCATCGGTGACATTGTCCTCGATGGCACGCTTCCAGAAAGTGCGCTCGGCCTTCGTGCCCCGCCGATAGGCGAGAATGACCGGCAAGGTCACCTTGCCTTCGCGGAAATCGTCGCCGACATTCTTGCCGAGATCCTTGCTGGTGCCGCCATAGTCCAGCGCGTCATCGATCAGCTGGAAGGCAAGGCCGAGATTCATGCCGTAGGAGCGCAGCGCCGCACGATCGTTGCGGGTCGCCTGGGCAATGACGGGCCCTACCTCGGCAGCAGCCGAAAAAAGTGCGGCGGTCTTGGCCTTGATGACGGCGAAATGCTCGTCCTCGGTGGTTTCGAGGTTCTTGGCGGCGGCAAGCTGCATAACCTCGCCCTCGGCGATGATCGAGGCAGCACTCGACAGGATATCGAGCGCTTCGAGCGAGCCGACATCGACCATCATGCGGAAAGCCTGGCCGAGCAGGAAGTCGCCGACCAGCACGCTTGCCTGGTTGCCCCAGATCATGCGGGCGGTCTTCTTGCCGCGCCGCATGCCGCTCTCGTCGACGACATCGTCGTGCAGCAGCGTCGCCGTGTGCATGAATTCGACGGAGGTGGCGAGCTTGACGTGGCCCTCGCCGGCATAGCCGAACATCTGCGCGGCGGCGAGCGTCAGCATCGGCCGCAGCCGTTTGCCGCCGGACGAGATCAGATGATTGGCGACCTCCGGGATCATCTCGACGTCGGAGCCGGCCTTGGACAGGATCAATTCATTGACGCGCCCCATATCGGCGGCAGTCAGATCGATCAGATCCTTGATGGAGGCGGGCTCCCGCTTCCCGTTTTCGATGTTGAGAACGACACCCACGACAATCACTCCCGTCTTGGTATAGAGCGTGCGACGGCACCCTTAGTCCCTGCATGGACTCTAGGGCGGCGGACATGGCCACGGCAAGTGGCGAATTGGCGCGGCGTCGATGACGGAATGTCAACGACCACAGAGGGAACGGGGCTCTGCCTCGGAATCCCCTGCCCGTTTACATCAATAGCGCAAACTGCGAGTTTCATACGATGATAGAACTTGTCCGCACCAACGATGCCGTGATCATCTCCTTTGTGGAATCGCTGATGCGCGACGCCGGCATCGCCTGCTTTGTCGCCGATCAGAATATGAGCATTCTCGAAGGATCGATCGGTCTTTTGCAGAAACGCGTCATGGTCGACGCCGACCAGGCCGACGCGGCACGGCGCATCCTCAGGGATGCCGGCATCGCCAACGAGATCCGCGGAAAATAATGCCCGCCGCGCCCGCCCTTGTTC
>NZ_RZRK01000591.1:0-3852 GCF_003997835.1 Mesorhizobium sp. M7A.F.Ca.CA.004.12.1.1 | reverse complement strand
TCTACGAACAGTATCTGCTGCGCGCCAAGGAGACCGGCGAGCAGAAGGACATCAACACAGCCAACATCAATGTGATCTCGAAGGCCTTCGCGCCGCTCGAGCCGAACGGGCCGTCGCGGGTCGTGGTCGCGCTCGCCGGCCTGTTGCTGGGTTTCGCCTCCGGCATTGGCCTCGGAGCCATGCGTGGCGCCTATGAGAGCCTGCGTGACACTGCCAATTCGCGCTCGCGTCGCGACCATGGCACGGACGAACACCGGACGCCTTACGAAGACAAGGCATATCGGTCAGCGCCGCCGCCGGCGCCGCCACAACCACCAGCGCCGCAGCCATCGACACCCCCGCCTGCATCACCACCGCCTGGCTCGCCATCGCCTGTCCAGCAAGCCGAGGTCTCGCCGGCCGAAGGTTCCGGCCGGATCGGTGCCTTGCTGTCGAGGCTGCACAAGTCCGTCTCACGCAGGCCGTCCCGGGAGGAGCCGTTCGATACCGTTGAATGGGCCTCTGCCGAAAACGCGAAGCCGATGCAGGATCCGCAATACTCCGCTTACCCCCAGTCGGCGCCGGCCTTCGAGCCTCGGCAGGCGGCCGCGGCAGCATACCCGTCGCGGCCTTTCCAGCCCGGCGGCCATCCGCAGCAGACGGCGCAGCCGCCACTGCCGCCTCCCATGGTGCAGCAGCGGCCATATTCCGGGCCGCAGCTCTATCCCTACGCGCAGCCATTGGGCTACGCACAGCCGCCGGCCTATCCCTATCCGCAATCGATGCCGGCCGCCAATGCCGGGCTGCAGCCCGATCCGGCTCAGCCTGCTTCCGAGTCCTATCCACAGCCGTCCCTCCCGCAGCAGCAGGCGCCTCAGCCTCATCAGCGATCGGCGGAGCCGTCGCGGGCCGCGGAGGATGCCGAGCAGCAAGCGCCAATCGAGGAAATCCGCGCCAGCCTGCGCGAATTCCGCGAAGCGGTTCGCGAACTGACCGAGAGCCGCGTGCGGCGTCGCTACTTCTGAGCCACAAAAATCTGCGCTGTGCCGTACAAAAACATGCCGGTTTCGCGTAAACGGCATGGGACGGCGCTTTGGCGGGATTGCATGTTGGAATTTTCGTGAAAATGCCACGCTGTGAAAGATCGAAAAGCGCGTCGCTTCCGCAAGCGACGCGCTTGGGCATTCTGGTGTTGAGGGTAGTCCATGGCCGAAGTGATTGATGGCAAGAGCGTTGCCGGCGACGTTGTGGGGTCGGTCAAGACCCTGACGGCTGAGCTTGTCGCCAAGGGCCAGGCCAAGCCGGGTCTTGCCGTGGTTATCGTCGGCGAGGACCCGGCCAGCCAGGTCTATGTCGCGTCCAAGTCGCGCACCGCCAAGGAATGCGGCTTTCATTCCGTCCAGCACACGCTGCCGGCCGAAACCTCGGAACCGGCGTTGCTGAAGATCATCGGCGATCTCAACGCCGATCCGGCCATCAACGGCATCCTCGTGCAGCTTCCGCTGCCGGCCCATATCGACGCCGGCAAGATCATCCAGACCATCGCGCCGGAAAAGGATGTCGACGGCTTCCATTTCATCAATGTCGGCAAGCTCGGCACCGGTGAACTCGAGACAGCCTTCGTGCCTTGCACGCCGGCCGGCTCTATGCTTCTGATCGAGCGGGTGCGCGGCAAGGACCTGTCCGGCCTCAACGCCGTCGTCGTCGGCCGCTCCAACATCGTCGGCAAGCCGATGGCCAACCTGCTGCTTGCCGCCAACTGCACCGTCACCATCGCCCACAGCCGCACCAGGGATCTGCCCGCCTTGGCCCGCACCGCCGATATCCTTGTCGCGGCCGTCGGCAGGCCGGAGATGATCAGGGGTGATTGGGTGAAGCCCGGCGCCACCGTCATCGATGTCGGCATCAACCGCATTCCGGCGCCGGAAAAGGGCGAGGGCAAGTCCCGCCTCGTCGGCGATGTCGCCTATGCCGAAGCGGCTAAGGCCGCCGGCGCCATCACGCCGGTTCCCGGCGGTGTCGGGCCGATGACCATTGCCATGCTGATGGCCAATACGTTAGCCTCGGCCTACCTAGCGGCCGGATTGAAACGGCCGTCCTTCTGACCCGCCAGAAAGCCGCAGCTTTGCCGAACCCCAGTGTTCCCTCAGAACGGCCGGTCATCACGGACCCCGTTCAAGGCGGGCGGCAGTTCGCATTCCTGCTGGTAGACAAGTTCTCCATGTTCTCGCTGGCTGCCGCGATCGATACGTTCCGGTCGGCGAACCGGTTGCTTGGCCGCGACTTCTACGGTTGGACGACGGTGTCGGCCGATGGCGATCCGGTGATGGCTTCCAATGGCCTGCCGCTCAAGATCGACTACGCCGTTGCCGACCTGCCGCCGGTCGATATCCTTTTCGTCTCGGTCGGGCTGACGACGGAATTTCCCGGCAAGAGCAAGGTGCTGGCGGCACTGCGCAGCTGGGGCCGGCGCGGCAATGCGCTGGGTGCCCTGTCGGTCGGCTCCTACCTGCTGGCCGAGGCCGGCCAGCTCGAAGGCTATCGCTGCACCATCCATTGGGAAAATCGCGCCGGCTTCGTCGAACGCTTCCCCGATATCAACTGCACCGGCAATGTCTTCGAGATCGACCGCAAGCGCTACACCTGCGCCGGCGGCACCACTTCGATCGACCTGATGCTGGAGATCGTGCGCGGCGATTTCGGCTCGAACCTCGCCAATGGCGTCGCCAACCAGTTCCAGCACGAACGCATCCGCTCGGCCGGCGACCGCCAGCGCGTCGGCCCGGAACGCGACCTGACCGGCAAGTCGGAGAAGCTCAGACGCATCGTCGAACTGATGGCCGACCACCTCGACGAGCCGCTGTCGGCGGTGCAGCTGGCCAAATCCGCCGGTCTGTCGGTGCGTCAGGTCGAGCGCCTGTTTCTGCGCCATCTCAGCGTCACGCCCGGCCGTTATTACATGCGGTTGCGGCTGGAGCGGGCGCGCGAACTGCTGCGCCAGACCAACATGCCGATCCTCGATGTGGCGATAGCGACCGGCTTCACCTCGCATTCCTACTTCGCCCAAAGCTACCGGCTGCAATTCGGCAGGCCGCCCTCGGAAGAGCGCCGCACGACTTACTGAATTCCGCTTCCGCTGAAAAGTTCGGCGCCCCGGCGCATCGGGCCAGGGTAGCGAATTCGGGTAACGGGTTCCTTCGGAGCCTTCGCCGGCGCGTAGGCTGGGTGCATCAAACGAAAAACCCGCCTGAGCGGCGGGTCACCGGCGCAAATCAGCACCATGGGCAAAAATGTACCATAGCTGAGTGCATCCAGTCAAGAAAAAATTCCTATCATGGAAAGCCATCGGCACTGCCGACACCCCGAACTGGCTGTCATCACGACTTTTGTTAAGCTGGGTTCGGGCCCGACGCACCTGGCTGCCCGGACTTGTGTCCCGGCGCCGCGTCAAATAGCTTGCCGCCCGGATCAGGGGCGGATTTAGGAGATTTCGATGGCGGGACTTGCACGGGGCGTCGCTGCGGCGATCCTCCTTTTGTCGATGACGACCTTCGGCTTCGCCGCAAACAAGGTCATCATCATTCTCGATGCGTCCGGCTCGATGTGGGCGCAGATCGACGGCAAGCCCAAGCTCGAAATCGCCCGAGAGTCGCTTCGAACCGTGCTTCAATCGGTCCCCACCGACGACGACATCGGCTTTATGGCCTATGGCCACCGTGAAAAGGGCAGCTGCGACGACATCCAGCTGATCGTGCCGCCGCAGGCAGGTTCGGGCAGCGCCATTTCGGCCGCTGCCGACAGCCTGAAATTCCTCGGCAAGACGCCGCTGACGGCGGCGGTCAAACAGGCGGCCGAGGCGCTGAAATACACCGA
>NZ_RZRK01000590.1:0-3856 GCF_003997835.1 Mesorhizobium sp. M7A.F.Ca.CA.004.12.1.1 | reverse complement strand
GCCTGGACATTCGCTGTCCCCTCGATTCGCCGCCGCCGAACCGAGTGAATCACGCTCCGCGCCACAAGGGAATCGCAAAACCGAATTGCAGGAAAACAGCCCCAATAAACCGCTAATCCTGCAATTCAAAAGACGCTATCCGCCTCAATCAACAGGCCAGATCAATGGCTTGCGGATAGTTCACGGCGACTGTCCCGAGTCCGGTGGTCCTCCTCGACCTGAGGGTTAGAAGCTTTTCCAAGCCTCTCGCGCAACGCCGAGACCTCGAGCCGATCGCCAGGGCGTTGCACTTACGAGTCGAGCGCCGTTCTTGAGCTTCTCGTGCACCACGGTCTTGCGATCAACCCTCGCATGCGTCCCGCTTCGACAGACTCGCCCTAAGTGAATTGCACCAGATTCGCACAGGCTACAAAGTGAACAGAGCTAACGGACAGATCGGGGAGCACGTCAACGAAGACTATGTCCGACGCCGCGTGCGAACTCCGATTGCTTGGGCTGACCTGGTCCGCTTGGATCCAAAGTCAAGCCCGCACCCGCTCGCTCTTCGGGTCATACATTGGTTTAAGCGAGACTTCGGCGGCAAAGCGCTCGCCAGCTATCTCAATCTCGTAAGAAGAGGAAAGGAGAGCTGCCTCGCTCTCACTTTTGCAAGGTACATAGCCAAGGCCGATGGCTCCTCCAAGCGTATGACCGTAGCTTCCGGAGGTGATGGTTCCCGCAATCCGACCGTCACGGAAGATGACCTCGTTGTGGTGAAGTAGTGGACTGGGGTTTTTCAGCCGGAACTGAACCAGCCGACGGTCGAGCCCCGCTTCACGTTTTCTCAGCACCGCATCTCTCCCAATAAATCCTGGCTTTGCCGTCTTGACGGCGAAGCCCAACCCCGCTTCGAGCACATGATCCGCGCTGCCAATATCATCGCCAAGATGCCGATATGCCTTCTCGATGCGGCATGAGCCAATGGCATGCAGTCCACACAGCTTGAGGCCAACATCTGCGCCCGCCGCCTCAATTACTTCGAAGACATGCGCGGCTTGATCAGTCGGGACGTAAATCTCCCAGCCCAGTTCGCCGACATAGGTCACTCTATGCGCTCGCGCCAAACCCATTCCGATTTCAATTTCCTGGAAGGTGCTGAAGGGATTGTTGCCATTGGAGAAATCATTCGGGCTAACTCTGCCGAGCAGTTCGCGCGAATTCGGCCCCATGACCGCGAGAACGCTTTCCGAGGCGGATATATCGGTGATAACGACGAACTCGTCGCCTACATGCCGCCTCAACCAGCACAGATCGCGTTGCAGATCGAAGGCCGACACCACGAGCAGGAAAGCAGTCTCGCCGAGACGACTCACCGTGAGATCGCTCTCTATCCCGCCCCGCTCGTTTAGCATTTGTGTATAGACGATCCGGCCGACCGGCACCTCGACGTCGTTGGAGCAGAGCCGTTGGAGAAACCTGCATGCGTCTCGTCCCTCCACTCGGATTTTCCCGAATGGACTCAAATCGAAAATACCGACCCGTTCACGCACCGCCACATGCTCTTCGCGCTGGTTTTCGAACCAGTTCTGGCGGCCCCAAGAGTACCGATATTCGCGCTCCTGGCCCTCTCGGGCAAACCAGTTGGGTCGTTCCCAGCCTGCGGCTTCGCCGAACACGGCTCGGCGCGCTCTAAGGTGTTCATGAATTGGTGACCGTCGAATTCCGCGCGATGTTGTCATTTGACGGGCGGGAAAGTGGTCGGCATAGGTAAGCCCCACGATCTCCGTAACCCGCTCCTTCAGGTAGGAACGATTCTTCTGAAACGGCTGCATCCGACGGATGTCAACTCCTGAAACGTCGAGAGGCGGTTCGCCGTCATTCATCCACTGCGACAGAATAAAGCCCGCTGGTCCTGAGCCGGCTATCCCTCCCGTGTTGTAGCCACATGCTACCCAATAGCCCCTCAGGTTAGGAGCTTCTCCTAGGTGGAAGCGATCGTCAGGCGTGAAGCTCTCAGGTCCATTGAAGAAGGTGCGAATACCAACCTTGCCCAACATCGGCATGCGCTTTAGGGCCTTCTCCATAATGGGTTCGAAATGCGCAAAATCCTCTGGCAACTGGTCAAAGCAAAAGCTTTCGGGAATGCCGTCCATACCCCATGGCTTAGCCTTCGGTTCTACCGCCCCAAAGAGGATCTTCCCTGCATCTTCTTTGTAGTACGTATGTTCGTCCGGAACCCGAATGATCGGCAGTCGTGTAAGCCCTTCTATTGCCTCCGTGATCAAATAGAAATGTTCACAAGCATGCAAGGGAATCGCCACGTCGCTTCTAGAGCCAAATTCCCGAGCCCACATTCCTGCACAGTTTACCACGTGCTCTGTTTCAATCTCTCCACGCTCGCCATTCTTCTCCCACGTCACGCTTGACACCCGGCCGTTTTTCGACCGAACGCCGGTTACCTTCACTCCTTCATAGATGGCAGCACCGCGTTGCCGTGCGCCCCTGGCAAGCGCCATCGCGACATTTCCTGGATCACATTGCCCATCATTAGGGAAATGAAGCGCAGCAGAGACGTCCGACACATTGACATGAGGGTACATTTCCTCAAGTTCGCTGGAGGAGATTTTTCGCACCTCTACCCCGAAGGCGTTCGCGACCGAGAACTGCCGCAATAGCTCGTGCTTCCGCTCATCGGTAAGCGCGAGAGCCAACGAGCCGACACGGCGCAATCCAGTTGAAACCCCCGTCTCTGCTTCCAAGCTGGAGTAAAGTTCCATCGTGTACTTTGCCATATTTGTCATATCGGCAGAGCCGCGCAATTCGCTCAGCAATCCGGCAGCGTGCCAAGTTGTTCCGCAGGTCAGTTGCTTACGCTCGAGCAGAATTACGTCGGTCCATCCGAGCTTTGTGAGGTGATATGCAACCGAGCACCCGGAAATACCGCCCCCGATTATGACCGCTCGGGCTTTAGCCGGCAGTGATTTCGCTCCAGATGAGTCGGCAACTTCGTTTAGGGTTGATGCATTCTTCATGGAAATTTAAGCTCCTAGTTAAAGGCTTTTCTCAACATCTTGCAGGTCAGTGGTCGGCCACGCGGCAAGGCGGAGCTCAAAGCGAGCTGGCGGCGGCCCCGGTGTTTTCTATGTTGGCGCGCGCGTTGGCGGGCGCATCGACGAGCCAGAAACCAAGCACGCGACGTTTATGAAGATAGCGGGCTCACTCGGACAGCTCCCCTTCGGCCTGAAAGTTTCAGCGTCGAGCATTGCTATTTTTGCCATTGCTTTCAGTGGGTAATTCATTCACCGAGAGGTGCCTACGTCAAATTCAGTCTATATATTAACGCCATCTGGTTTCGAGATTCTCGGTCCGGTGTAGGTGGAAATGGAGTGTCAGGACATCGCCGAGCCTTGTCCTAGCCACACCTGTGGCGTGGAAAAGAAAAAGGCGCGACGGGCAGCTCTGCGGGCGAGCGCCACAATCTTCTCACCCCGGCCGTTCTGCTTCACCTACGTTGAACTGGGAACGTACTCAGGCCATCCGGAACGGCGTCTGCGGTCTTGATCTGCTCAGTCCACTTCCAGGATGTGCCGCAAGGCTGGGAAAACGAGGCAAATCGCCGGTCGGTTTCTAAATGGCGCTGCGGGGCCATTGCCTGCAAACAGCCACTTAGTCATGGCGACAAACATCCGGAGGCAATGGTCACCGGCAAAGTTTGAGAATGTTAATCGAGATGATGCCCGTCATAGGCGGTTTTGCAGCTCCGGCAGAATGACGAAGAGATCGCCGACGAGGCCGTAGTCGGCAACCTGGAAAATCGGCGCCTCCTCGTCCTTGTTGATGGCGACGATGACCTTCGAATCCTTCATGCCGGCGAGAT
>NZ_RZRK01000058.1:0-13900 GCF_003997835.1 Mesorhizobium sp. M7A.F.Ca.CA.004.12.1.1 | reverse complement strand
TTTCGGGGCCGAGGCCAAGCCGTTCCATGACACCCGGGCGAAACCCTTCGAGCAACATGTCCGCCTTTTCGGCAAGGCGCAGCAACAGATCGGTGCCTTCACGGCGCTTCAGGTCGAGGCGCAGGAGGGCGCGGCCATGGCGGTCGATGTTGTACTCATCCGGCAGCGACAGGAACTCGCTCGTCCCCGTCCGTTCGATGCGCAACACTTGCGCGCCCATCTCCGACAGCATCAGGCCGGCCAGCGGCACCGGTCCGAGCCCGGCCATCTCGATCACCTTCAGCCCGGTCAGCGGACCGGTTTTAGCGGCAGCGGACAGGCCGGCGTTCATGACCTTCTATTTCGGCGCCATGCGGATGGCGCCATCGAGACGAATGGTCTCGCCGTTCAACATCTGGTTCTCGATGATGTGCAGGGCGAGAGCGGCATATTCGGACGGTTCGCCCAGGCGCGACGGGAAAGGCACGGCGGCGCCCAGCGAATCCTGAACCTCTTGCGGCATGCCGGCCATCATCGGCGTCTTGAAGATGCCGGGCGCGATGGTGCAGACGCGGATGCCGGAACGGGCAAGGTCGCGCGCCACCGGCAGCGTCATGCCGACGACGCCGCCCTTGGATGCCGCATAGGCGGCCTGGCCGATCTGGCCATCATAGGCGGCAACCGAAGCGGTGTTGACGATGATGCCGCGCTCGCCGCCCTGCAGCGGCTCGAGCTTCGACGCGCGCTCGGCGACGAGGCGGATCATGTTGAACGTACCGATCAGATTGACCTCGATCACCTTGCGATACTGATCAAGGGGGTGGGGACCATCCTTGCCGATCGTCTTCACGCCGATGGCGATGCCGGCGCAGTTGACCAGGATCCGCGGCTCGCCAAGCTTGGCGGCTACGTCGGCGAGCGCAGCGGTTCCGCTGTCGGCGCTGCTGACGTCGCACTGGACGGCAATACCACCGATCTCGGCCGCGACCTTGGCGGCGCGGTCAATACCCACGTCGAAGATGGCGACGCGGGCGCCCTTGGCGGCCAGCGCGCGCGCCGTTGCCTCGCCAAGGCCGGAGCCGCCGCCGGTGACGATCGCGATCTGGCCGTTCGGGTTCATGACGTCATCCTTTGATCTCAGGAACAGTGGGACGGATCAGGCGCCAGATCGACGGGAAAGGTCAAGCCATCGCCGCGACAGGATCGGCCACCCTGGCCTGATCGGCGTGGCAGACCTCGCCCAAGAGCCTGGCGACCGCGCCCGGCGCGATCTCGTGCGACAGCAGCCGGTCGAGATCGACGGGGCGCGGCATCGAAATCTGGCCGCGCGGAATCCGCTTGAAACCGAGCGGCCCGTAATAGGGCTCGTCACCGACCAGCATGACGGCAGGTGCGCCGGTCTTGGCGGCGGCCTCTAGCGCGATCGCCACTAGCCGGCGGCCGATGCCGAGATTCTTGAAGGCCGGCCGCACCGCGAGCGGCCCGAGCATCAATGCGCGGCCGGCACCGGCGGCGATGCGGGTCATGCGCACCGAGGCGACGACGATGTCGCCATCGACGGCGACAAAGGACAGCGAACGCTCGTGCCCTCCGGCCTCACGAATCTTGTAGGCGGCCAGCACAAAGCGGCCCGGCCCGAAGGCTTCGTCATTGATGGCTTCGATCTCGGGGTCGTGCGCCGGGGTTTCCGGCAGGTATTTCACGTCGGCAAGGCTCATGGTCTTTGCGTTCCGGTAAGGAGGAAAGGTTGCTGCAAACGGCAGCATTCGCCAGTCAGCGCTTCATCAAGCGCGGGCGCCCTTTCGTCGTCGGTAAAACCGGATCGAAGCAAAATCGAACATGCGGATTGTCCGCTAGCATCAATTTCCCGCCGCTGCAATCGGCCGTTTTGTTCGTCATTTCCGCCAAGTGACGGTCTGTTCAGCACCTGACGTCTTCGACAGGGCAGCCTTGCGCCTACATCAACCAACAGGACGCAAGGAGATTTGTATGGGAATGCTGGTCGAAGGAAGGTGGCAGGACCGCTGGTACGATACAGCGGACAATGGTGGCAGGTTCGTGCGGACGCAGTCGCAATGGCGCGACTGGGTCACCGTTGACGGGGCGCCTGCCGAAGGCCGGACGCGTGGTTTCAACGCCGAGCCCGGCCGCTATCACCTCTATGTCTCGCTTGCCTGTCCGTGGGCCCACCGGACGTTGATCTTTCGCGCGCTGAAGAAGCTGGAAGGCGTCATATCGGTGTCGGTGGTGCATCATTTCATGGGCGCCAACGGCTGGACGTTCGTGGCTGAGGACGGCGCCACGGGCGACATGCTCTATGGCCTCGACTTCCTGCACCAGATCTATGCCAAGGCCGATCCCGCCTATTCGGGCCGGGTGACTGTGCCGGTGCTGTGGGACAAAAAGGAGCAGACCATCGTCTCCAACGAGTCTTCCGAAATCATCCGCATGCTGAATTCAGCCTTCGACGAATGGGGCGACGCCAGCCTCGATTTCTATCCGAAGGCATTGCGCGGCGAGATCGATCGCATCAATGCGCTGGTCTATCCCGCGGTCAACAACGGCGTCTATCGCGCCGGCTTCGCCACCACGCAACGCGCTTATGAAGAGGCGTTCGGTGAAGTGTTCACAGCGCTGGATGCGCTGGAGGAGCGGCTGTCGAAGCAGCGCTATCTCGTCGGCGATCGTATCACCGAAGCCGACTGGCGGCTGTTCACCACGCTGGTGCGCTTCGATCCGGTGTATGTCGGCCACTTCAAATGCAATCTGCGCCGTATCGCCGACTACCCGAACCTGTCCAACTATCTGCGTGATCTCTACCAGGTGCCTGGTGTGGCCGGGACGGTGAACATGCATCATATCAAGGCGCACTATTACGGCAGCCACCAGACGATCAATCCGACGCGGATCGTGCCTGTCGGACCGGATCTGGATTATGCCGCATGGCACGACCGGGCGCGCTTCGAGAAAGCGGCAGCCTGATCTACCAGTAGGGCGAGGGCTGCTCGCCGTCAAAAACCTCGGCGATCCGGCGCAGCGTCGCCGGCGTCGTGCCCTGCGGCAAGCGGTCGAGCGGGAAGAAGCCGGCTTCGGCGATTTCGTGATCCGGCCGCTTCGGCGCCGTCTGGCTGAAATGCTCGAGCAAATAAAAGCCGACATGGTCGCGGCGGCTGGAGCGGCGGTTGAAATGCATCGATTTGAACACCGGCGGGGCGGTGAGAGCGATGTTGCCTTCCTCGGCCAGTTCACGGGCCAGTGCCTCGTTCATCGTCTCGCCGACTTCGACGCCGCCGCCGGGCAGCTGCCAGCCTGGTACGTAGGTATGGCGAATGAGGAAGACGGACTTGGACGCCCTGTCGTGGATCAGGCCGCGCACGCCAAGCGTCATCGGCCTCCGCAGCACGAAATAGAGATGGAACAGCCTGGCCCTCAAACCTGGCCAGCCGGTCTGGCGGAAGGCATCTTCAGGGCTCGTCATTGATAGCGAAACCGTGGGTGGAAAGCCGTGCGCGGGTCGCCTATGAAGGTTGTATGTTCAGGCTCGCGCATATTTCCGATGTCCATCTGGGGCCGCTCCCCGATGTATCCTATCGCGATCTCGCCTCCAAGCGCGTGCTCGGCTATGTCAACTGGCAGCGCAACCGCCGCCGCCATATGCATGATGCGGTCATCGACACGATCGTCGCCGACATCAAGGCGAACACGCCTGACCACCTCGCCGTCACCGGCGACCTGGTCAATCTGGCGCTCGACGGCGAGATCGAGATGGCCAGGCACTGGCTGGAGACGCTGGCACCGCCGCATGATGTTTCGGTCGTTCCGGGCAATCACGACGCCTATGTGCCAGGCGCCTTCGACAAGGTCTGCCGATCCTGGGCGGCGTGGATGAGCGGCGACGGCGTCAACACGCCGGTCGATCGTAACGCATTTCCCTATTTGCGCGTGCGCGGCAACGTCGCGCTGATCGGTGTCTCGACGGCGCGCGCCACGGCACCCTTCATGGCCAATGGTTTCTTCATGGAAGGCCAAGCGAAGCGGCTCGGCAAAATCCTCGGGGATACCGCCGGACAGGGGCTGTTTCGCGCCATCATGATCCATCATCCGCCGGTGCGCGGCGCGGTCCCGCAGCACAAGCGGCTGTTCGGCATCGCCCGCTTCAACAAGATCATTCGCCATCACGGCGCCGACCTTGTGCTGCACGGCCATTCGCATCTGCCGTCGCTGTTCTTCATCGGCGGTCGCGGCGTCAGGATCCCGGCGGTCGGTGTCGCTGCCGCCGGCCAGGCGCCGGGCGGCAAGAACCCGGCGGCGCAGTACAATCTGTTCGACATTGACGGCGAGAAGGGCAATTGGCGGATCCGGCTGACACGGCGCGGCCTGACCGGGCCGTCCATACCGCCATCCGATCTGCAGACGGTGGAGCTTGGCGCCGAGGCCGCTATGGCCGCAAATTGACAACCATGGCCACGATGCGGTCCCAGAACAGGACGACCGACACCACAAGGCCGACCAGTGCGCCGGCAGCGACCAGGCCGAGCCCGGACAGAAGGGCCGACCAGCGTTTGCCGCGCTCCGTTGCGCGCAGCGGCGGTTCGGCTTCCGGCACATACGCACGTTTCAGGCCGGCGACGGCGGGTTCGACGCCGCCTTCCAGCATCCTCTGACGCTCGACGATGCGCTCGGCGACATAGCGTGTCACGGAATCGGCAACCGGCTTCATCTCGGTGGATTCGGCAAGCACCACCCGGCCGATACGGGTGTCCTTGAGGAAGCGATAGGTCCGGCGGTCGCGCCCCATGGCGACATGGCTGATGGCGTCGATCCACAGGCGCGGCTGCAAGCCGGACGAGACGACAAAGTCGAAATTGTCCATATCGGCCGGAACATCGGCAAAAACCGGTGCCAGTTCGGCGGCGAGCAGATCGAGACGCATGCGATGCGCCTCGCGCATGTCGACGACGACGTCGTCGCGGTCGGCGAAGGCATTTTTGACATCACGGATGGCATCGGACAGTTTCTTGGACTGGTCGATGGTCTTCTCGCCTGCTTCCTTCATCGGCGTCCGCCTCGTAGGTTTGGTTAACACCGGGTTAACACAGCCGCCGGCAAAATGCACTGGCGAGATCGACGGCCCCGGGGTGTCCAGGAAGGTTGTCGTGCGCGAAAAAGGTCAGCTGGCTGCGGCGGCGAATTTCTGGCGGTGTGGCCTGGCGCGACGATTGGTGTTGCGGCGAATGATCTCGGCAACAAGGTCGGGGGCTTCCTCAGCCAGCATATGGCCGGCCTCCAGCACGTGGTGCACGTGAAAATGCGCCGGCAGGTCATCCGCCTGGGTAAAGGGCAGCACCGCATCGCTGATTCCCCATGCCACCATCACCGGCATGTTCAGTCCATCGAGGCGATCGTGCGGGATGACGCCTTGCCGACCGTCCACGGTCATGGCGGCTGCGATCTCGACGAGCTTTTCGAGTTGGCCGGGTCGCCTGCGCATTTCCCAAAGGGTGTCCACCGTATGTTCGAGCGGCGGGGCTGATGGTCCCGACATGACGGCGAGGCAGGAGCGGATCTCGGACCGATCCGCGGCTTCGGCATAGCGGCGCAACAGCGGTCCATTGATTTCGGGGCCAAGGCCGCCCGGCGCCAGAAGCGTCAGCGAGGCTATCTTTTCGGGCTCGGCCAGCGCCATCAGCGCCGCCACGGCACCGCCCATCGAGTGGCCCACGAGATGAACGCGCTTCAGGCGGCGCTCCGAGAGATCGGCGAGCACGGCCTTGGCTGCCACCCTGGCGGGACCGGCGGCGGGAAAATCGAGCGACAACCCGTGCCCAGGCAGATCATAGGCCAGCGTATGCGTGGAAGGCGTCAGGGCGGAAATCACCTCGTGCCATACATCATGGCAGCCGCCGAAACCGTGCAGCAGGACGATGGCCTTCGAGCCAACACCCTCTTCGGCGGCAAAAAGTGATGCGGTCATGAAAGCTGATTTTTTGTTATTGCAGAATGCGCGACACCCAATGGTGGCTGAATTGCTCCTAGTCCAACGTGATGACCAGTAAAATTTTCGCGATTTGTACGGTTGTGTACAGAACCTGGCGACCAATCGGCAATCTGCGATGGAGCGCAGGAAATCCATCGGGACGCGGCGCAGCCAGTGCGCGGACGTCGATGGTGTCAGCTTGGGCTGCCGAGCCCGGCAGCGCGGAGTGCCTGGACCAGCCGGTCGGTCAGGTCGGCCGGATATTTCCGCTCGACGAAAGTCGCCCGCGGATCGGCGGCAAATTTGGGGAACTCGGTGGTCAGTTGTTTCAGCAGCGTGCTCACCAGATGATCCTGTCCGGCAGCCTTGGCGCCGACCAGCCGCGCCGCCAGATAGTGTGATTTCGTTGCCGTCGTTCTCAATGCCATGCTGGCCGCGACCGCCTTGTTCATGTCGCCGAGCATGAACTCACCGACGAACAGCCCGTAATCCCACCATGTCGGGTGCCCGCTGAAGGTCTCCACCGCATGATCGAGGATCGGCGTTCCTTCAGCATATCGTCCGGCGAAGATCAGCCCGTAGCCGTAAGCGGCGGCCATGCCGAGATCGTAGGGGTTGAGTTCATAGGCCTTGCGCATCCAGCGGATCGCTTCGTCCGTATTGCCGAGGCGCGAACTGACATAGCCGTAGGAGCGATGCGCATAAGGGCTGGTCGGACCCATCTGCACGCCGCGATGGGCAAACTCGACGGCTGTCTCAATCGTCGCATTGGGCGGATAGGCGTAATGATCGGACACCGCCTCGAGATGCAGGGAAGCAAGCTCCGAATAGACGAGCGAGGACTTGGTTCCACCATTGGCCAGCTTCTCGAGGCATCGGTAGGCTGCCTCATGGGTCCTGGCGTTCTGGTCGAGGTAATATTTGCCGTTGAGCAGCAGGCATTGCGTCAGACCGTTTGGCGTGCCGGTCTGCTCGATATAGTTGTAGATGGTGCCGGAGGCGGGGAGTGCCGAGCTAAGCATATCGGCGATACGGTCTTCGACCGCTGCAGGTGCGCTGTCGGCGGGGGTGAGATTGCGCGATAGAAGCACCCGTCCGGACGCCATGCTTTGCAGTTCTATGGTGATGTCGCCCGCGTCCGGTCCAGATAGGACGTCGAATATGAAGCTCGTCGCGTCGTCGGCCGGATCGCCGACGGTGTCGCGGCCGATGAAGTCAATCGTATCGAAGCCACTCAGGCCGGCGCGCAGCGATGCGGCGACACGGCTGGCGTCGGGGCCGTCAGCCTTGAGTCCGATATAGACTTGCGGCAGAGCGTCAGCCCTTGCCGATGCCGTGATGCTTGCAGTTGCGCCAGCGATCTCCGGCATTGCCGAGATGTCGCCGCCTGCCAGCAAGGCAGTGCTGCCCTGGCGAAGGATCAGTACGCCCAGCATGGCGATGACCAAGGCGATCGCCATCCAGAAAAAGCGGAGATGGCGCGCCACCGAGGGGGCAGGCGAAGACGGTACGGAAGCCAGAGACATCGCCTCCAGCATGCCCGTGCCGGCTTCGTTTGACCGATCGGTGGATGCGGCGCCGTCCAGCCTGAGTTCGGGAACAGACTCGGCAATATCCGGCAGGCGGATCGCGTTCAATTCATAGGCAGGAACATAGCCGCCGCGCGGAATGGCGATGCGGACCGGCTCGGCAATTCCCTCATTGGCAAAATAGTGCTGCAGAAGCTCGCGCAGCCTGCCTGCCTGCACACGCACCACGGCATCGGTGGACGGATCGAAGTCGCCGTCCTTGCCGAAAACATCCATGGCAATGGAAAAGCCCTTGAGCCTGTCGGCTTCGCCGGCCTGTTCACGTTCGACAAGATAACGCAGCAGCTTGCGCGCGCGTTCGGATCGGCCGAACGTTTGGCTGGCAAGCAGTCGCTCCAGTGTCTCGCGCACTGCGGGGGCGGCAGGCGTGGCATGCTGCAAGTGTCGATCCTCTCGAAGTCGGCACAGGTTGAGGCGCGATCATATAGGTCCCGCACCACCACACAAGTATACACCCCGTTATGCGATCACGTACCCACCGGATAATTCCGCGGTGGTTAATGGCCCGAAAGATCGGAACCGATCACCAGATTGGGACGGTTCCGATCTTTGTTCCCGCCGGGCGTCAGCCGGCTTTTTAACCGACGATACGGTTCGCGGCAGACATCACTGCTTCCAGCGAGGCAGCGACGATGTTGGTGTTGATGCCGGCGCCGAACAGCTTGCCCTGGGGATATTCCATCTCGACATAGGAAATGGCCGACGCGTTCGAGCCGCGCTGCATCGAGTGCTCGGAATAGTCGAGCACCGACATCTCGACACCGACATGGAGCGACAGCGCATTGACGAAGCCATCGATCGGGCCGGTACCCGTGCCTGTAATCGTCACTTCCTTGCCGTTGTCGAGGATGACCGCCTCGACGACGCGCCGGCCCTTGATCTCGGTGCTGGGATAGGTGTGGTGATCGAGGAATTTCAGCCGCGCGCCGGGCTGGTCGACATAGGTCTCGATAAAGCGCTCGTAGATGCGCCTGGCCGGCACTTCCTTGCCCTCGGCATCGGTGATCGCCTGGATTTCCTGGCTGAACTCGATCTGCAGATTGCGCGGCAGGTTGAGGCCGTAATCTGCCTGCAGCACATAGGCGATGCCGCCCTTGCCGGACTGCGAATTGATGCGGATGATGGCTTCGTAGCTGCGTCCGACATCGGCCGGGTCGATCGGCAGATAGGGCACTTCCCACAGGCTCGTATTGGCCTTCTTCAGCGCCTTCATGCCCTTGTTGATGGCATCCTGGTGCGAACCGGAAAAGGCGGTGTAGACGAGTTCGCCGACATAGGGATGGCGCTCGGGGATCTTCAACTGGTTCGAATATTCGTAGACGTCCTTCATCCGGTTGATGTCGGAGCAATCGATCAAGGGATCGACACCTTGCGTGTACATGTTCAGCGCCAGCGTGACGATGTCGACATTGCCGGTGCGCTCGCCATTGCCGAACAGCGTGCCTTCGACGCGGTCGGCGCCGGCCATCAGGCCGAGCTCGGTGGTGGCTATGCCGGTGCCGCGGTCATTGTGCGGATGCAGCGAGACCAGCAGGTTTTCCCGGTTGTCGAGGTTGCGGCACATCCACTCGATGCGGTCGGCATAGATGTTGGGGGTCGACATCTCGACCGTCGAGGGCAGGTTGACGATCAGCTTGTTGTCCGCCGTCGGCCTGACGATCTCGGTGACGGCGTTGCAGATCTCCAGCGCCACTTCGAGTTCGGTGCCGGTAAAGCTTTCCGGCGAATACTCGAAACGAAAGCCTCCGCCGGCCTTGGCCGCCATGTCGGTGATCATCTTGGCGGCGTCGGTGGCGATGCGCTTGATGCCGCCGACGTCTTTTTCGAAGACGACGCGACGCTGCAGCTCGCTGGTCGAATTGTAGAAATGGACGATCGGGTTGGTGGCGCCCTTCAGCGCCTCGAAGGTGCGGGTGATCAGCTCCGGCCGGCACTGCACCAGCACCTGCAGCGAGACATCGGCGGGCACGTCGCCTTCCTCGATGCACCAGCGGGCAAAGTCGAAATCGGTCTGCGAGGCCGACGGGAAGCCGATCTCGATCTCCTTGAAGCCCATGTCGAGCAGCAGGCCGAACATGCGTGCCTTGCGCTCATGGCCCATCGGATCGATCAGCGCCTGGTTGCCGTCGCGCAAGTCAACCGAGCACCAGATCGGCGCCTTGTCGATCACCTTCGAAGGCCAGGTCCGGTCGGTGAGGCCGACGGTCGGATAGGGCTGATATTTGCGAGCCGCGTCGGGCATCCCTTTGGCCGAATCCGTGTCGGCTACCGCGGCATCGGAGCGGATTTCTTCTCGTGCGTTCATCGTCGGTTCTCCCGGCGGCTCATGGATCCACCTTCGGTGGATTGATGGCGAGCGGCGCCTTTACCAGAATTTCGTTCGCTTGATGTGATTGCCAAGGAGCATGCGCTTGCGCGGCGGTTCGACCGCCGGGCGCTCCTTCAGCGAACCCGGCGATCGCCGATAAGGCCGAGAAGAAGCAGGGTCGAAGCCAGCGCGCGCACGGCCTCGCCGGAAAAACCGGTCGAACGGGAAGCGTTGGTGGCGCGCGTGTTCATGGCGGTTCTCTTACAGGAGCCGCTTGTGAGAGGCAAGTGGGGGCCGCGTGGCGGGCCGTGATCTGTCGGATGTTGTCCCGAACATGCGCGCTCTTCCCCACGCGCGGCAAATGCGCCAGACTCGGGCATCGACAGGGTTTCGATGCCCCTGTCGCGGGAGGGGTCGTTCATGAATTTCGTGTTCTTCTCGCCGCATTTTCCCGCCAACGGCGCGGATTTCTGCGACCGTTTGAAGAAGGCCGGGGCCAGGGTGCTCGGTATCGGCGACGCGCCCTATGACGCGCTCGACGCCAAGCTGAAAGCAGCCCTTTCGGAATATTACCGCGTCGCCAACATGGAAGACTACGATCCGGTGTTTCGGGCGATGGGGCATTTCGTCCATAAATGGGGCCGTATCGACCGTTTTGAATCGCTCAACGAACATTGGCTTGAGCTGGAAGCCAACATACGCACCGACTTCAACATCTACGGCACCAAGCTCGATTTCGTGAAGAACCTGAAGCGCAAGAGCCGCATGCGTGCCTTCTTCCGCAAGAGCGGCGTCGACACCATCGCGCAGCGCAAATGCTCCGACCGTGCCGGGGCCATGACTTTCATCCGGCGCGTCGGCTACCCCGTCGTGGTCAAGCCCGACAGCGGTTCCGGCGCATCGAACACCTTCAAGATCTCCAACGCCAAAGAGCTCGACCAGTTCTTCCGGGACAAGCCCGAGGACGTGACCTTCGTCATGGAGCAGTTCATCGAGGGGCTGGTGGTGACCTTCGACGGGCTGGTCAACCGCGACGGCGAGGTGGTGCTGGCGGCCAGCCACCGCTACGACCAGAGCGTCATGGAGGTGGTCAACAAGGACCGCCATATGAGCTACACCTGCTTTCCCAGGATCAGCCCGGCGGTCGAGGAGGCCGGCCGCAAGATCCTGAAAGCATTCGACGTGCGCGAACGCTTCTTCCACATCGAGCTGTTCGAGACCAAGGACGACCGGGTCATCGCGCTGGAGGTCAACATGCGCCCGCCCGGCGCCTGGATGACCGATGCGATCAACTACACGTTCGACATCGATGTCTACGCGGCATGGGCCGACATGGTGGTCAGGGATGCCGCCGGCGGCCCTTACGAGGGGAAGTATTTCACCGCCTATGCCAGCCGCAAGCGACGCCTCCACTATTTGCACAGCCATGAGGACGTGCTAGCCGCGCAGCGTGACAAGATCGTCCACCATCAGGCCATCGAAGAGGTTTTCAGCCGCGCCATGGGAAATTACGCCTACCAGATGCGCTCGAAGGACGAAGCAGCGTTGCGTGCAGCGGTCGCGTACATCCACGCTGAAAAGGCGTGAGGCGATGGACATTTCCTATCACAAGAATTTCTCGAGCCAGCTCGGCCGCGACATGGAATACAAGCGCTACGGCCATGCCGGCCGGCCGGTGGTGGTGTTCCCGACCTCGCAGGGCCGGTTCTACCAGTTCGAGGATTCCGGCGGGGTGGGCGCACTGGCCGAATTCATCGACACCGGCCGCATCCAGCTGTTCACGGTCGACGGCGTCGATTCTGAATCCTTCTTCGACAAGCATGCCGACGCCGCCCACCGCATCGCCCGCCACGAGGCCTATTTCCGCTATGTGCGCGAGGAGGCGCTGCCGGACTTCCTGTCCACAGCCGAGCAGGCCAATGGCGGGCGCAAGCTGAAGCCGCTGTTCTCGGGCTGTTCGATGGGCGGCTATCACTCGTCGAACTTCGTCTTCCGCTTTCCTGAACTCGCCAGCGGCGTCATTGCCCTGTCGGGCGTCTATTCGGCGCGCGACTTCTTCGGCAAAGCGCTCGAGGGCGACATTTTCTACAACTCGCCGCTCGACTATCTGCCCGGCATCGTCGATCCCAAACTGCTGGCCCGGCTGAAGGCGCTCAGGCTGATCTTCTGCTGCGGCCAGGGCGCCTGGGAAGAGCGGATGCTGGTCGAGACGCGCAAGTTGGAACAGATCCTGCGCGACAAATCCATTCCCGCCTGGGTCGATTATTGGGGCGGCGATGTCAGCCACGACTGGCCATGGTGGCACAAGCAACTGGTCTATTTCTTCGGCCGTTGGCTGGATGAGGACCTGATGCACAGGCTCGACTGACAGCGGGGCTCGTCCGCTGACAGCTACCCTTCCTGGCCTGCCGGCAGAGCGACGGTCTCGTGTTCCGACGCCGATCCGCGACGCAGGCCAAGGAAGACGACGATGGCGGTCATGACGGTGATTGCCGCCAGCACGATCAGCAGCCTGTCGAACGCCGCCTCGTAGGCCTGGACCAGAACAATGGCTCCAGCCTGGGGCAGATGTTGTGCTGCTTCGCCGAGATTGCCGGTCACCAGCAGTTGGGCTGCCGCTGCTGCCTGCGTCGAAGATGCCGTTCCCTGTGCGGCGAGATGCGCGGCGGTAAAGCCGGAAAGGGTCGCCATGACGATCGCCAGCGCCACGCCCTCGCAAGCGACGCGGGTGGTGTTGAAGATGCCGACCGCCATGCCGGCGCGCTCTCTCGGCACGACACTGACGGCGAGCCCGTCCATCAATCCCCAAGGCAAAGCGATGCCGACGCCGATCAGCATCAGCGGCGCCACCAGCGCACTATCGACCGGTGGTGTCAGGCTTAGCCAGACAAGCCCGGCGGCAGCGACGAGCAGGCCGACGCCGCAGATCGTGGCCGGCGCGATCCAGCGCGCCAGCTGTCCGGCGAGCATCGGCAGGATCAGCAGCGGGCCTGATAGGCAGATCATCAATTGCCCGGCCTTGATCTCGCTCATACCCTCGATGCCGATGAAGCGGATCGGCAACAGGACGAGCAGGACGACGAAGGCGTAAGCGGGTGCCGCAGCCAGAAACTGGACGCCGACGAAGCGGGGATAGGCAAACAGCGTGAGATCGAGCATCGGCCGTTGTGCTCGCCGCTCGACAACGACGAAGGCGACAAAACAGATGGCAGAAGCGGCCAGAAGGGAGACGACGAGGGGATCGGCCCAGCCGCTCTGCGGGGCCTGGAGCACGCCATAGGTCAGCGACGCCAGCGCGATCGTGAAGGTGCCGGCTCCCGCCCAATCTAGGCCCGTCGCATCCGGGTCGCGCGATTCCCTGATGGTGCGCAGGCCGAGCATGGCGGCGGCAATCGCGAGTGCTGCAACCAGAAGAAAGATCGACCGCCAGCCGAATGCAGAGATGAGCAGGCCCGACGCGATTGGGCCGAAGGCGAGGCCGATACCGAAACTGGTGCCGAGGAAGCTGAAGGCGCGCAGCCGCAACGGCCCTTCGAATTCCTGGGCAAGTGCCGAGGCGCCGCCAGCGAAGGCGGCCGCACTGCCGATACCCTGCGCGGCGCGGAAAATGTCGAACCAGATGATGTCCGGCGCCAGCATCGCGCCCAGCGACGCCAGGACATAGAGGGAGAGGCCGACGAGGAAGAGGCGCTTGCGCCCATGATTGTCGGCCAGAGCGCCCGACGCCATCAGGGTGGCGCCGAAGGTCAGCATGAAGGCGTTTGTCACCCAGTTGAGCTCGATCGGACTGCCGCCGAGATCGGCCGCGATACGCGACAGAGCGACGGCCGGACCGGTGAAGGTCAAGGGCATCGTCATCGCGGCAAGGCACACGGACAAGAGCACGAGCCATCTCTCGGCAGAGCCGGTTGTGGTCCTGGAAGTCATGGATTTCCCTATCTGAAACAGTACTCGCCGGTGGCCCGCGCCATTGCGGAGCCGGTCGTGATGACAAGATAGGTCGTCGGCATTTCAGGAAAAATGGTGTTATATCTCCTGGTATATCGG
>NZ_RZRK01000589.1:0-3877 GCF_003997835.1 Mesorhizobium sp. M7A.F.Ca.CA.004.12.1.1 | reverse complement strand
TTCTTCATCAGATCGGCGGCCCATTGCGACGGCGCGTGCTCGGCCGAGCCATTGGCCAGCCACAACGTGCCGTCATCCGCATAGGCAAGTGCGGTGATGCAGCTGAGGTCAGCCGGCAGCGAAACGTCGCTGCCGCCAATCAGCAGCTTTCCGCTTTCCAGCCCGACCGTCAGTTCACCGGATGGCGACAGCGCCAGCGCGGTGACGGCAGACGGAAAAGTCTCGACCACGACAGGTTCCGCTCCAGCCGCAATCGAATGGATGGCGTTGCCGCTGGAGGCCAGCAGCCTGTCACCGGCGACGAGCAGATTGTCTGGTTCCGTCATCTCGGCGAAAGCCGGCGCATCATCCAGCCGCGTATTGGGGCGAAAAGCGCCGTCGAGCGGCGGGATGGTGACCGCCTTGCCGCGAAACAGGCCAAGCACCGGATCGAGGATCATGGCTTTGCTCCCCAATAGGAAGCGGGACTGGTCCAGTTCGGGTCGGCGCCTGCGATCTTGTAGCGGCCGATGCGGTTGTTGAGGATGCCGCCGACGAACAGATATCCCTTGTGCTCGCGCATCGAGGTGACCATCGGGTGCGCGCCACCGGTGAGGTCGCCCATCGCCTCGACAATGCCGCCCTTCTCGTTGAACTTGACCACGCCGCCGGTGTTGATGTTGGGGAACAGCCATTCATCCTGCGGCAGGCGGCGCGTCATGCGCTTGCGCATGTCGGGATGGCGCAGCGACAGGTCGAAGCTCGGCGTGCGCATGCCGAGCCACGCCATCCAGTAATTGCCATCGGAGGCGCGGTTGATGTTGTCGGGATAGCCCGGCATGTCGCGGATGACGCATTCGGCGGTGCCGGCCTTCGGCCCTTCCAGCCAGTAGCGATGCACGCGGCAGGCCCAGCTTTCGGCGAAGAACAGCGACTTGCCGTCATGCGCCATGCACACACCGTTGGTGTAGCGGTAACCGTCGAGCAGCGTCTTTGTCGAACCATCCTTCGGATCGTAGACCAGCAGCCGGCCGGTGGCGCGGTTCTCGATCGAATCCAGCGCCCAGTCATGTGCGTCGTAACGCTTGGTCGAGTCGGTGAAATAGATGCGCCCGTCGGGTGCGATGTCGCAGTCATTGGGGTCACGCAAACGCGCATCGTCGACGATCGAGGTCCACGAACGCGATGTCTCCGCCGACAGGCGTTTGACCTCCCGATCCGGCGAGACCGAATAGAGCCCCATGGCGCCGACGCAGCTGATCAGATTGCCCGATTTGTCGAAGGCGAGACCGAGCGGGAAGCCGCCTATATGGGCAAACACTTCCGATTTGACATAGTCTGGCGCGAAGAAACGGACGATCTCGCCATGACGCGTGCCGCAATAGAGATTGTCGTCGCGGTCGAGGATGACGTCTTCTGGCCCCTCCAGCTCGCCAAGCCCGATATGGTCGGCGGCGGACAACCGGTTGTCGAGCTCGTAGGGTGTGCCCGAACCAGGTGCGGCCGACTGTGTCTCGCCCATCTTGAGATAGACCGGCGCGACATAAACCTCGTTCAGCACCTTGTGGCGGTTCTTCAGCCAGCGGATGTCGATGGTCACCGCGACCGCCAGCATGATGCCCAGCACCATCTGGTTGGTGCCGGTGCCATAGCCCAGCCGGATCAGCCCGTTGGTCATGGTCAGCACAATGATGGCGCCCATCAGCCCCTTGATCACCGAGCCGCGGCCGCCGCCAAGGCTGACGCCGCCGACCACCGCCGCCGTCAGCGCCATGATCTCGAGGTTGAGGCCCGTGCCCGGCCCTGCCCCGCTCAGCCGGCAAGCGATGAGGAAGCCGCCGATCGAGGCGCAGAAGCCGGAGAAGACATAGGTCATGAACACCGTGCGGCGCACGCGGATGCCGGCATTGTGGGCCGAGCGCCTGGAGCCGCCGACCGCCAGCACGTGCCAGCCCGGCCGTGAACGGGTCAGCGCGATATGGGTGACGATGGCCAGGATGATCGCCAGCCACACCGAGACCGACAGCCCCCAGAAGGTGCCGTCGCCGATGAAATCCAGCACGTCCGAGGTGGCGCCGGAAAGTTGCACATCGGCGGCATAAGTGGTGACCAGGATGTCGAACAGCGCGCGGCCGAAGATGAAGGTGACCAGCGTGGTGAGAAAGGCGCGCAGCCTGAAATAGCCGACCAGATAGCCGTTGATCGCACCGAACAGCAATCCTGTGGCGATCGATGCGGCAAGCGCCAGCCACACGGACTGATCGAGGATGAAGAAGACATAGACCGCGGAAAAACAGGAGAGCGCGAAGATCGAACCGACCGACAGGTCGATGCCGCCGCCCAGCATGACCACCGTCATGCCGGTGACGATCAGCGAGAATTCGCCGAGCTGACGGGTCGAATCCTGCAGCGCCGTCAGCTTGAAGAAGCCCGGGATGAGCGAGCCGAAGGTTGCCAGCGTCGCCACCAGCGCCAGGAACGGAATGGCGTTGTCGGTCCAGCGCTTGGTCAGGATCTCACCGACGACATGGTCGGGCACGAGATTGTAGCGCCAGGACTGGAGGCGTTCGCGAAAGGACATCAGGTCACTGCTGCAAGAGAAAAGACAAAGAGGTGGCCAGGCAATCCGACCACCTCATCGATATGGATTGAAGAGGCTTGGCTTACTTCGCCGCCGCTTCTGCCTGCAGTGCCTTCAGGTCCCAGCAGCTATCGGGCTTCAGGTCAGCCTTGGTCGTCGCCTTCTCCAGCGTGTAGATGTAGGTGTGCGAGGTGCCGGCCGGCTGGCCGCTCTGCAGCAGGAACTTGATGATGGCGTTCATGTCGCCCGACTGACGGGCAAGATCGGTCATCACCACAGCGCCATAGGTGCCGTCCTGCAGCTTGTCGCAATCGGCCGCCTTCTCGCCACCGCCCGTGGTGACCAGGAACACCTTGCCGTCGAGCTTGGCGTCGCGGATCGCGGCAGCCGCGCCGGTGGCATCGCCGTCCCAGAAATCGATGATGGCGCAGATGTCGGGATTCTGCTGCAGCATCGTCGTCGTCACGTTGCGCGAGGTGGTCGCGTCCCAGTTGGAATCCGGCTTGGCCACCACCTTGAAGTCGGGGTTCTTGTCCAGCACCTTCATGATGCCGGCATATTGGTAGAGGCTCGACGAATTGGCCTGGTCGCCTTGCACCAAACCGAGCTTCTTGGAGGAGTTCGGTCCGCAGCCCTTGATCGCCGCTTCGGCCTCGAGCTGGCCGAGCCGGTCCCAGTCGCTGCCGACAAAGGCGTCGGCGGGGAAATTGGCCGGATTGTCGACCAAAATCACATAGGTGCCGGCGGCTTGCGCCTTCTTCATCAGCTTGGCATAGGAATTGAGGTCCGGCGAATGGATGATCAGCACATCCGGCCTGGTGTCCGACGAGATCGCGTCGGTGATCGCTTGCGCGCCGGCGTCGACGACCCAGTTCGGATCGCGTGTCTCGAAGGTGCCGCCCCAGGCTTCGACTTCCTTCTTCAGGAAATGCGTCCAGCCCTGTGCCAGGTCGAAACCCATCGCCATCGGCACCAGCATGACGCGCTTGCCCTTGAGCGCCTGTGCGTAAGCCGCCGGGCCAGGATCGTCGGCGGCAAAGGTTGGCGCCACGAAGGCGGTAACGGCAAGCGCCGTGGCCGCTGCCATGAGTGTTCTGATCAGTTTCATGTCACATCCTCTGGTTTGGTTTTGTTATCAGCGGCCGGCCCCAACCGTCCGCCGCAGTTCAGGTACTAAATGTCACCCTGCTGGGCGGTCTGTTCGTCACGTGGGTTGATGATGCCGTCGACGATGATGGCGCCGAGCAGGATCGCGGCCTTGATCAGGTTCTGGTAGAGCAGCGGGATGTCGATGATGGTCATGGCGTTGAGCAGGAT